>CAZBIT010000414.1:0-2829 GCA_964491835.1 uncultured bacterium | reverse complement strand
AATTTTAAATCATTTCTATTATAATAATCCAAATTACAAATTATATTAAAACAAAAAGTTAAATATATTTTAATTACAGTATAGTTATTCTGGCAAGTAATTTTCTCAAGAAGGGTTATCAGGAAAGATAAATGAGAAAATAATTTAATTGAAGTGAGGAAAATTTTTCCTCTCAATAAATATGATTCTTTAAATCAACATAATTATCTAAATAAATATAAACATTATAAATTATCATTTTATCATTTTTTTTAATTGATAGAGTTTTTTTAAAGCTTCTAATGGGGATAATTTGTCAATATTAATTTTCTCTAACTCTTCAATAATTAAACTTTTATCTGGTGAAAATAAACTAATTTGATAATTTTTTTGTGTTTTTGTTTGACTTTTACCAACAGCAATTTTCGGATATTGGTCAAGTGTTAACTCATTTGATTCTAAATTGTTAAGTATTTCTTTTGCTCTTTCAATTACTTCTCTTGGGATACCTGCCATTTTTGCTACCTGAATTCCATATGAGTGGTCACAGCCACCCATTTCAACCTTTCTTAAAAATATAACAGAATCTCCCCATTCTTTAACAGTTATATTATAATTTTTTATTTTTGGAAACATTCTTTCCATTTCTATAAGTTCATGATAATGTGTAGCAAATAACGTTTTTGCTGAAACTTTTGGAGAATTGTGAAGGTATTCCGCAGAAGCCCAAGCAATTGAAAGTCCGTCAAAAGTACTCGTTCCTCTACCTATTTCATCAAGTAATATCAATGATTTAGGCGTAGCATTATTTAGAATATTTGCCAATTCATTCATCTCTACTAAAAATGTACTTTCTCCTTTTGCAACGTTATCCATTGCACCAACACGTGTAAAAATTCTATCTACTATTCCTATTTCCGCCTTTTTCGCTGGAACAAAACTACCTATTTGTGCCATAAGAACTATTAGACCAATTTGTCTTAAGTATGTTGATTTTCCAGCCATATTCGGACCCGTTATTATAAGTATTTGTTCTTCTTTAGGATTAAGACGAATATCATTTGAAATAAATTGTTCACCTGGGGGAAGCATTTTCTCTACTACCGGATGCCTCCCTTCTTCTATCATTATTTCATCACTTTCCTTTAGAAATGGTTTGTTATAATTATTTAATTTTGCCATAGTAGCAAGAGAACATAAACAGTCAAGAATTCCAAAAAGTTTGGCATTAATTTGAATCTTCTGAGTTTCAAGAGCAACCTTTTTTCTGAGTTTCTGAAAAATTTCATATTCAAGGGATGCAATTTTTTCTTCAGCATTTAAAATCTTCTCTTCATATTCTTTTAATTCTGGAGTTATAAACCTCTCTGCATTTACCAAAGTTTGTTTTCTAATATAATTAGGTGGAACTTTAGAAAGATTTGGCTTGGTAACTTCAATATAATAGCCAAATACTTTATTATAATCAACTTTCAAAGAACTTATACCTGTTTTTTCTCGCTCCTTGCTCTGAAGTTCAGCAACCCATTTTTTGCCAGAATGAGAAATCTCACGTATATCGTCAAGTTCGACATTATATCCCTTTTTTATAATACCTCCTTCTGTGATTAGTAAAGGTGGGTCTGGAATTATTGCTTTTTCAATCTCTTCAGCAATATCCTGTAAATCAGAAAAATCATTATATATCTCTTTAATATAAAGAGAGTTTAGTTCTTTTATTACATTTTTAACAATAGGAATTTTTTTTAATGCTTTTGAAATGAAAATTAAATCTCTTGCATTAGCCTTACCAGTGCAAATTTTTGTTTGTAACCTCTCCATATCACCTGTTCCATTAAGTTCCGATATCAACTTTTTTCTAATATCCTCATTTATTAAAAGTTCCTCAACAGCAGATAATCTTTTATTTATTTCATCCATATTCAACAACGGATTTAATAACCAATGTTTCAATGTTCTACCACCCATTGGTGTTTCAGTATAATCAAGAATTGACAATAAAGATGTCTGTTTGCCTTTTTCACTCATTGAAGAGACAATTTCAAGATTTCTTCTTGTTGTATTATCCAAAATCATATACTTTGATGAGAAAATCGGCTGAATTTTATTGATATGCTCAAGTGTCTGTCCTTGAATCTTCAACAAATAATGCAATACAGCACCGGCAGAAGATATTCCAAGATTCATATTTTCACATCCAAATCCTTTAAGTGAACTTGTTTTAAAGTGTTCTACAAGCGTTTCGTATGAATAATCGTAAGAAAATATGTAATCATCTAAAAGAGTAAAAAGTGGAGAAATTCTACCTTTAATCAAACTTTTAACATCTTTTTCTAATGATTCAGGTACAATAATCTCAGATGGATTCATCATTTCCAATCTTCCGAACATTTCATTTATGCTACCTTCTGCAACTATAAAATCCCCCGTAGTAACATCTATTGCGGAAATACCAGCATAATTATCTTTTATATATACACTCCCCAGGTAATTGTTCGATTTTTCTTCAAGTAACTTTTCAGAATACGTCGTTCCAGGTGAAATTTTTTCTACTATGTTCCTTTTGACCAAACCTTTTGCAAGTTTTGGGTCTTCAACCTGCTCACAAATAGCCACACGATACCCCGCTTTGAGCATTTTGGACAAATAATTATCTACTGCGTGATATGGAAATCCCGCAAGAGGAACTCTATCCGCTTGTCCGTGAGACCTTGACGTAAGCGTTAATCCAAGAACCTTTGAACCAATTACCGCATCATCATAAAACATCTCATAAAAATCCCCCATACGGAAAAATAGAATCGAGTCCTTGCATTTGCTCTTTATGGAATGATATTGTTCTAATAATGG
>CAZBIT010000413.1:0-2841 GCA_964491835.1 uncultured bacterium | reverse complement strand
CGATTTTTAAATTATTAAAGTTTGGTAATAAAAAAATTAATTTTTCATAAATTATAGGGCGAATTTGGGATTCGCCCTTCCTTTATATTATTATTTTTATCGCTAAAATCTTATATTAGGGATTTTTATTCACCGTAATTAAAGTAGAATGATGATTTTAGAGAAGTATTCCATTGGAATTGGCGACAGATTTGCACATCAGGGTAAAGCACAACTTGACGCACTAATTAAGGCAAGGAGACAGGGTATTCTTGTTGTGCCCGTTTGGAACAAATCTTATAGAGAGCATTCTATAGTTAAAAGCATTCCCGCAGATACTCGTATAGAGGCAGACAATGCTGTCAAAGAACGTGGTTGGAAAGATTCATATTATGTTGATGCAGACCATATTGGAATTAAAAACGTTGATGAGTTTTTAGAATCAAGTGATTTTTTTACTCTTGACGTTGCCGATTTTATATCAATTGAACCCAATAAAAAGGTTCTAAAAGATTTTATCAAAAAACAAAAAAAATATATTAAAAAACTTGATATACCTGGTATAGAAAATTCTTTTCAAATTGATGCTGAAATAATAGAAAAGATTGCGAGTAAATTCTTATCTGCTATAAAAGAGGCAGGAAAGATTTACAGACATATTGAAAAAGTAAAGGGAAAGGACAAGTTCGTAACGGAAGTATCAGTGGATGAATCTAAAGAGCCACAGACACCAGTTGAACTTTTCTTTATCCTATCCTTAATAGCAGAAGAAGGAATTCCTGCACAGACAATAGCCCCAAAATTTACTGGAAGGTTTAATAAAGGCGTTGATTATGTCGGAGATTTACAGCAATTTAAAAAAGAATTTGAAGAAGATATCGCGGTAATCAAATTTGCTATAAAAGAATTTTCTTTGCCAGAGAATCTCAAATTAAGTGTCCATTCAGGGAGCGATAAGTTTTCAATTTATCCTATTATGGGGAAAGAACTTAAAAAGTTTGATGCTGGTCTTCATCTTAAAACCGCTGGAACAACCTGGCTTGAAGAATTGATTGGTCTTGCCCTCGCAGGTGGAGATGGGTTAGACATAGCAAAAGAGGTTTATAAAAAGGCATATTTACGATTTGATGAACTTTGCAAACCATATTCTGCGGTAATTGACATTGATAAAACCAAACTCCCTTCTCCTGAAATTGTTGATGGATGGAATGAAGAGACGTTTGCATTTACGTTGAGGCACAATAAAGAATGTGAGTTATATAATTCTAATTTCCGTCAACTTCTTCACATAGGATATAAAATTCCTGCTGAAATGGGTGACCGATATATTAATGCGTTGGTAAAATATGAAAATATGATTTCAAAAAATGTGACTGAGAATATTTATGAAAGACACTTGAAACCTGTGTTTATGTAATAATGGTAAAAGTAAATTTCAAAAGATACCGTGAAGAATAGATTCCCGTTTTCACGGGAATGACATACTATACCACAATTTGAACGGCTTGGAATTGGATACTTAAAAGTGTAAAGTTTTTAAATATCTATATTATTTTTTATCGGATGGAATATAATCGACATCAATATTCAATTTAATAGAAAGACCCTTCTTGGGTGCTATCCAGAGATTTTGGACTTGATATGGAATCTGGACACCTTTTTTGCCTGCCATTTTTTCTGATTTTCCACTAATGCCTAACAATACAGTTTTATCTGCGTAAAGTGTAACATTTTTGGGGAATGTTATATCTTTTGATTCTCCCTCCGCTATTAGTTCGAAACTTACATCAGATTTGTTATATATTTGAATGTAAGACCTACCTTTTCCTCTAATTGATACATTTGGATTTTTTATTTCAATGGATTCATTGAATAATGGTGAAAGATATTTTTCTTCCCCGATTAGAACATTTTCATACCAGACAACAGTTCTATGTGCAAATAGTGCTTCTTTTATAGCATTTTCACTCTTTTCTTTTGCTAAGACAAGTGTCATTGGTCTATGATTGCCATTCTGGAAATTATAATTAAAATTTATAGGATTGTGAATATCTGAGTTTCCCATCATAGTTAAATTTTTTTCCAGGCACCATTTGTGCACTTCGGGATAATATTCGTCTCCGTTTACAACTTCCAGTCCGTGGAGCCACCCTTTTTTATATACTTCGTTTTGCTCCTTATACCAGACCGCTTTAAGATTTGGTTGTTTCCAGCCAGGATGATTCCAGAAAACAAATGCACCTTGTTCAACGGCAAGTTTTACCGCATCTCTATAGTCCTTTGTGTCAAGTGGATTGGAGTCCTTTAAAAAAATGGCATTCCAATGTCCGGGTGGTTCACCTCTTGTAATTTCTGAGCCCTTTATAAATATCAAATTAGCTTCTCTTGCTCTGGGCAGCGCTAATTCGTAAGACCTGTTATGATTTGTCGGAACATCTTTTTTGTGGGGCTGATATTCAATATGGTCTGTAATTGAAAATGCATCAAGACCTTCAAGCCAGACCTCTTGTGGTCTTATTGTGGGCCAAACACTTCCATCTGAAAATACCGTATGTATGTGAAAATCGCATTTCAATGTTGTGAAGCCAAGTATGTTGGGAATTTTAATCTCATTCCTTGTATTTATCTGAGAATTAACATTAATTGTAAAAACAAAGAATGAAAAGATTATAAATAATAATAATAAACGCAATCGGACAGTAATGATTTTCATTTGTGGTCTCCTAAAATAATTTAAAAATATGTAAGAATTACTTCACAGCATCTTTCATAAATTCTTCTATTGCTCTAATTAAACCAAAAATTAATCAAAACCATAACTTATTTAAAAGAACAAAAATTCCACTTTTATCGTAAATATTT
>CAZBIT010000412.1:0-2859 GCA_964491835.1 uncultured bacterium | reverse complement strand
TCTTTATTTTTATCTTTCGAATAAAATATCTTGTCCTTTTGAATAATTTCTCTTCCAGAAAACCTCTCAGGTTCAATGTATTTTATCCATATTTTATCAGGAGCAAAATATATAGTTTCATATTTTGTTCTATACATCTTATTATCGTGATGAGATTCTGTCTCTTTTATACCCCAATAATTGATTGTTTCCGAACACAAAATAATTTTTTCAAGAATGGATTTTAAATCAGTTTTCTCAAACGAAAATGATTTAAAATTATTAAAAATCATTATTCCAGTATAGAAAACAAATAATAATATAAACGCTTTTAATAAATTTCTCATAAAATCTTTTTATTTATTATTTTCCTGAAATGAAACAAATGAAGTTGTTAATTCTCCTTGAGAAAATATATTACCATTTTCAGTAAGAGAATGTTCATCTATGTAAAATTCCATCTCTTTCCCAGCAAATTCAATATATTTTTGCTTCCATAAACCACCTGATTTAAAATCGATGTAAAAATACATAAAAAACAACAAAATCCCAAAACTAAAACCTATCATTGCTGGTTTTAAAAATCTTTCCCAAAAACTTAATTTATATTCAGAACGATACTTTTCACATACAACGTTATATCCTATTCTTACATTTCTTATATCATTATAAAGATTATTCCAAAAATACTCATCCCTCTCAATTTTTTCCACATTATTCAGAACGTCAGCCACATCTCGTGAAATTTCTAACTCTTTTCTACATTTCGAACATTTAGAAATGTGAGCATCCATCTTACTCTTTAAAGATGAATTGACTTTATTTTCCTGATATGGTATAATATTTCTTAAAAATTCTTTACATTTCATAATTAATCTCCAATTTAATATTTTGGAAGAAACTAGGTTTCTTTTAAAGCTTTTTCTAAATATTTTTTTAATTTTCTCCTTCCATAATATAATCTTGACATCACGCTTCCAATGGGTATATTCAAAATATTTGATATTTCACGTTGATCAAATCCTTCAATGTCATAAAGTATCAATACATCCTTTTGTTTTGAAGGAAGAAAATTTATTCCTTCCATAATGATTCTATTTTTTTCTTTCAATATTAAATCTTCTTCTGGGTCTTTGGTTACATTCTGGATTCCAATATTATCATCAACTCCAATTTCTTTATCCTTTTCCCAAGAATAAACTAAAGAACCTGACTTCTGTCTCCTTTTCAAAGCATTAATACAGCAATTAATAAGAATTCTATAAAACCATGATGAAAAACCATAATTTTCATTGAATTTATCTATATTTATATAAACTTTAATAAATGCTTCTTGAACCATATCTTGTGCATCTTCGTCTTTTTGCATATATCGAAATGCTACTGAATATGCTCTTTTCATATAAATCTGAACTAACTTATCGAAAGCCCTATTATCGCCCTTTTTTATATTTTCTATAAGTTTATTTTCTTCAAAGTCAACCAAATAAAAAAATCTCCTATTGTATTTTATACAATTTAAAACAAAACTTATTCAATTTAAATATTATTTAAAATAATTAAAACAATAATTTTTAAATATTCATTTTCTTGAAAGTTCAATTCTCATAGTTGTTCCTTCACCGATTTTACTTTCTTTCACATATAATGCACCTTTATGATAATCCTCTACTATTCTTTTTGCAAGTGTAAGCCCCAATCCCCATCCTCTCTTTTTTGTGCTATAACCAGGTTTAAATATTTCTTTCCAATATTTTTTTTGAATTCCTCTCCCATTATCTACAATATCTATATTTATTTGATTTTCCTTTTTATTATCACACGAAACAGAAACGATTATGCTACCATTTTTTCTATCAATTGCATCCAATGAATTTTTAAGGAGATTCTCAATAACCCATTCAAATAAACCTCTATTGAAATAAATCTGATATACTTCTTTAAAATTCTCAACAATCTGCACGTCTTTTCCTATTTGAGGAATTCTTTTTTTAATATACAATATTACATCCTTAATCGGCTCAATAATATCCCCTTCTTTCAACTCAGGATGAGACCCAATAAGAGAAAACCTGTTAGCAATTTTATTTAATCGTGCAATATCACTTTCTATTTCTTGCAATATACCTTCTTTTTTTTCTTTATTTCCATCAGAATTTTTCAAAATCTCAACCCATCCCATAAGAGAAGATATGGGAGTCCCAAGTTGATGTGCCGTTTCCTTTGCCATTCCTACCCATATAAATCTCTGCTCACTCCGCCTTATATTATTAAATCCAATAAATCCAATTAAGATAAACAATCCAACTCCAATAATTTGCAAATATGGAAACATTCCCAAACTTTTAATCAATTGCGAATCACCATAATGAAGGTATTGGAGTATCGTATCACTATACTTTACAGGTATTGGTGTTGATTCTTTATCCATCTTTTTAATCAATCTTTTTACAACATTCAGCGATTCTTCACTTCTATCATTTGGAGAAATACCTATTCCCTTCCAGATGTCTGGTTCTCCATCTCTGCTGGTAACAATTAATGGAAAGTTTGTTTTTTGAATTATCTCCTCAAATAAAAAATTAAATTCAGATAAATCTTCACTTCCTACCTTTGCATATATATTTGCATACATCTGAAGTATCTCACGCGATTCTTTTCTTAAATTCGATACAATATTTTCAATATAGAAAAACATTATCATTATCATCATTAAAGCAAGAATAAAAAGCCCACCTTTGAATTTTGTTTTATAAGAATATATCCACTTCATAAACATCACCTTTTATAATATAACACTTGTATTATTTTATATAGAAAAATTTCACACCAGCAAAAGCGTGTGTTGCTAAATTATATTTTTCGTAATTCCGAGTCCCA
>CAZBIT010000411.1:0-2859 GCA_964491835.1 uncultured bacterium | reverse complement strand
AATTTAAAATCTGAACATTAAATTCTACAAGGGAATAAATTACTCACTAAAAATGCTTCCCCGTAAATCGTTTCTCTTTGATAACCTCTCACCTTTCCAAGTCCATATATATAATCCATAATTCCAGGCAAAACTGGAAATTGACTTTTTTGTGATTCCATAGCTTTTATTTTATATTCAAGAGTTTCTGTTATATCTATAACTAAAGAAGGATGTGGAAAAAGGTCGAATGTTTCAAAGTATAAAAGTAATGGTGTGTAATAAGGTTCTCCAAGATCAACAAGGACATTTTCCTGTGCTTTCCATCTTGCTTCATCAACGAGTTGAGATATTGCTCTGTGGTCTCTGTGTTTATCTTCATTCCAGTGCGTAAATATTACGTCTGGACGGTATTTTCTGATTAGTTGAGTGCATTTTTGAAAATTTTCTTTGGTGTTGTAAACGCTTTGAGTAGGGATTCCAAGAATTTCTCGAAAACTTATGTCGAGTATTTCTTCTGCATTTTTTGCTTCGTTTTCCCTTATTTTTTCCATTTCACTTTTCATACTGATATCACTGTAACTGGTTCCCCCAAGAGTAAATGTAATGACGCCCACTTCTATTGACTTCATTCTCATTTTTTTAATTGTCCCACCAACGCCCACGATTTCATCATCAGGATGAGCACAAAATACAAGCACCATTTTGATTTTATCAAAGTCAAACATTATTCCATATCCTCCTTTTCCATTTATTGGATAGCATTTTATTGAATAAGAATAACTAAAATGGATTATTATTTATAAAATTTTGATTGATTCACCATGCAATTTTCAAATAATCATCAGCCCTTTTAACGACTTTGTAGTCATCAATTTTTTTCCACTCGGGGCTTTTTGCTCGATTTTCAGCAGATTCTTTATCCTTGAATTCGATTACCAGTTCATAAGGGGGTGGAACCCAATACCTTTTGATTTCGGGAATTTTTTGAAGGGCTTTTTTAACTCTTTCTTTTATTAATTCTCTTGCTTTAACAGGAGAAAGATTGAGAGCAACGTTCAAGCCAAGTCCAACTTTTACGGGTGCAACTTCCCTATTTGGAACATATTTCAAAAATTCATCGCAGGCAGCTTGGTCACCAGAAAGAAAGACGGTTGGAATATTATAATAACTTGCAAGAATAATCCTTATTCCAGTTTCTCCTATTGGTTCTTCATTTAAATAAATGTTGTTGATTGTTCGACTTGAATAGGAGTGAGCAAGATTTCCGTTTGGTGTGTTTGCCATAGCGTGTTGTCCGACAATTAGCATTGCATCATACGAGGCATCTAAACCGAAACCACCTGAACCCATTATGACTTTTGCCTCGGGATGAATGTAGTCAATATTTATCCCACCACTACCGTGACCATCCCATACTATTATTTCTGTTGCTCCTGCTTCGAGTGCACCTTCAACCGCTGCGTTTAATTCTTTTGTAAAAAGTATTTTTGATTGTTCGTAATATTTCCCTGTTGAATAAGAATGGTTTTCAAATGTAACGACACCTGCTGCTCCTTCAAGGTCAGTTAATATGTATATCTTAAGTCCATTTTTTGATTTAGATTGAGGCGACTGAGCATAGATTAATATTGAATTAATAAAAAATAAAATACTTACAAAAAATATTAATATAAAAACGATATTTTTTTTCATTTCTCTAACCTTTCATTTTTAGTAAAATTTTATTACCAGTTGATAGATAGATAGTCATTGGTTTTGAATGAACATTTCAAATCACTAATTCTGGTCCATCCAGTTTGTTTGGTTTTGTTTTCTGCTGATTCTTGATTTTTATATTCTATTACTACTTCGTAAGGTGGTTTAACTTTATACAGTTTGATTTGGTTTATTTTTTCAATTGTTTTTTTAATTCCTTCTTTGATTTTTAATCTTGCAGTTTCTGGAGATAGATTCAATGCAACATTTAATCCCAGTCCTTTTTTAACCGCCACAGTTTCAATATTTGGTATGAGTTCTTCAATTTCTTTGCAGGCAACATCATCACCCGAAAGAAAAATTGTAGGAATGTTGAAATAACTTGCATAAAGAGTCATGGCACCGATTTCCCCAATAAGTTTACCATTAAGCCAGATGTTATTTATCGTCCTACTTGAAAATGAATGAGCAAGATTTCCATTTGGAGCGTTTGACATAGCATGTTGTCCGATAAACATAAAAGCATCAAATGAAGGGTCGAGTTTAAAAAGCCCTTCGGAAAACCTTCCCATTATAACTTTTGCTTCGGGGTGAATGTAGTCAATGTTTATTCCGCCACTGCCGTGACCATCCCATACGATTATTTCCGTTGTACCTGATTCAAGAGCACCTTCGACTGCTGCGTTTATTTCTTTTGTTAGGAGTATCTTTGATTGTTCATAATATTTGCCTGTTGGATAGGAATGATTTTCAAATGTCACCACTCCTGATACACCTTCAAGGTCAGTCAATATGCAAATTTTTAAATCCTTATCGATTTTGGATTGACCAAAGATTTGAAAATCACATACGATTGAGAAAGTTATAAGGATAAAAAATGATAATATTAATATTGGGAGACTATTTTTTATATTTTTCTTTTTTAAAGTTTTTCGGTTTTTCATAAATTTTACCTGTTCTACTTTAATAATGAGGATGTTTATGGAATTTTTTAAAATTGAAATAAATGTGAAGGTTTAGTTATTAAGTTTTAATAACTTTTTCATAAATTTTTGCATTTATAAAGATGTCTAAAAGGTCTTTATCGAGATGATTGCTTTTAACGTCCATATTTAAAATATCAAGTGCTTTTTCGTATGGAACTGCTTTTTTGTATGGTCTGTCTGAAGCGGTTAGTGCATC
>CAZBIT010000410.1:0-2872 GCA_964491835.1 uncultured bacterium | reverse complement strand
ATAATGCTTGTAATGGAAAAAAAGAGAGAAATAGGAATTATGAAATCTATGGGAGCAACACCAAAAAGTATAATGAAAATTTTCATTTTTGAAGGCGGAATTATTGCATCAATCGGGATAATTTTCGGTGCGATAATTGGATTTTTACTATGCTGGCTTCAAATAAAGTATAAATATTTCACTTTGCCAACTGATACGTATGTCATAGATTATTTGCCGATTGATTTGCAAATAACGGATATAATTTCAGTTTTGATAACTGCAATGTTGATATGTTTTTCAGCAACATTGTATCCTGCCTGGAAGGCAGCGCAACTTAATCCTGTTGAAGCAATTCGATATGAATGATATTTATAAAATAAGAATTTTATAATAGTTAAAACATTGGAGAAGACATTGGGTTCTGAATATATTCTTTCTGTTAAAGATATAATTAAAAATTATAAAATTGGTAATGATGAATTAAAAGTATTAAAAGGTATAACGTTTGGCGTAAAAAAAGGTGAAATTGTTTCAATCATAGGACCTTCAGGAGTTGGGAAGAGCACACTTTTAAATATTTTAGGAACACTTGATAAACCGACGCAAGGGAAAGTATATATAGCTTCTGAAGACGTAACTGAATTGAGTGAAGATAAATTAGCATCCTTTAGAAATAAAAAGATTGGTTTTGTGTTTCAATTTCATCATCTATTGCCCGAATTTACCGCTTTGGAGAATACGATGATGCCCGCTATTATTGGAAAAGAAAATAGAGATGATGTAAGAGAAAAAGCAGAAAAACTTTTATCGGAGGTTGGATTGAGAGAAAGAGTTCATCATAAACCCGGAGAACTTTCTGGTGGTGAACTTCAGAGAGTTGCTTTTGCAAGGGCGTTAATCAATAATCCTTCTATAGTTTTAGCAGATGAACCGACTGGTAATCTTGACCGTATAAATAGCGAAGCCCTGCACGAGATTATATGGTCGCTTTGCAAAGAAAAAAAGCAAACATTTTTTCTCGTTACTCACAACGAACAACTTGCAGAAAAAGCGGATAAAATTATCGAATTATTCGATGGGAAAATAAAAAGGGAAATAAGAAAATGATATGTCAGATTTGTAATAAAAATCCTGCAAATATATTCTTTACTATTATTGTAAATAATGCAAAAAGGGAAATACGTATATGCAAAAAATGTGCTGATGAAAAAGGATTGGCAAATCCTTTAGGGGGAATCCCTTTTATAATTGGAGAGATTATTTTTGGAATGGCTGAAGAAAAGATTAAGGAGATGGAAGATAGTCAAGTTTCGCAAAAAGATATCAAATGTGAAAAATGTGGGTTGACATATAAGAAATTTAAAGAATCAAAACTGCTTGGATGTGAATTATGTTATGAAACTTTTAAACAAGATTTGAAAGTGATTTTAAGAAGAATTCACGGGAATAATAGACACATTACCGCCGAAACCAAAAACTCTTTATCCAAAGATAAGGAAATCTTAAAATTAAAAAAAGAACTTAATGAAGCAATTAAAAAAGAGGAATTTGAAAAAGCCGCACATATCAGGGATAAAATTAAATTTATAGAAAAAAATGAATGAATTGTTCGACGTTAATAAATTTATAGGAAAAAGTTCCAAATGGCTCAATGGAAATGGTAAAAATTCCGACATTATTATTAGCACAAGAATAAGATTGGCACGGAATTTGAGAGGTTTTCGTTTTACTAATTGTCCTGTTAATAAAGAATTAGAAGAGATTATAGATTCAGTTAAGAAGGCAGTCGTAAACTCAGATTTCATTAATGAAATGGAGTTTATTAAATTACATTCTATCAGTGATTTAGATAGAGAATTTTTGGTGGAAAGGCATTTAATAAGTCCTTTTTGTGCAAAAATGAATACTCCAAGAGCAATTTTTATTGGAAAAGGTGAGTTTTATTCAATAGTAATAAATGAGGAAGACCATTTAAGGATACAGTCAATTCAATCTGGACTGGATGTGGAAAATGCCTGGGAAAATATTAAGAAAATTGATGATGTTTTGAAGGAAAACGTTAGATATGCTTATACTGACGAATTAGGATATCTTACTGCCTGTCCAACTAACACTGGAACTGGAATGAGAGTGTCTTTTTTTTGCCACTTACCTGGAATTGTTTTAACAAAAAGGTTAGAAGAGTTTTTAGATAAATGGATTCCAGCAGGAATAACGGTTCGAGGATTTTACGGAGAAGGAACGGATGCTATGGGAAATATTTTCCAAGTATCGAATCAGATAACGCTTGGTATTAGCGAAAAAGATACCATTGCGAAAATTAAAAACGTTGCTAAAAGGTTTGTTCAATTTGAAAAAGAGTCAAGAGAAAAACTGATGAATGAAGATAGAATACAGGTTGAAGATAAAGTAGAACGTTCAAAAGCCATTTTGCAAAATGCAAAGATTATTCCATCTCTTGAATTTATGAGTTTATTATCCGCTATACGACTTGGCGTAGATTTAAAAATATTGAAAAGAATTCAAAGAAAAATTCTAAACGAATTAATGATAATAGTTCAACCAGCCCACATTCAGAAGTTTAAAGGAAAGAAACTTAACGAGTTAGAAAAAGATATTCTAAGGGCTGAAATTATTAAGAGTAAGATTAATTTTTGAAATATTATTTAACGAGTATGAAGTTAATTATTACTGAAAATAAAAGAGTTTGATTAATATAATTTATTCTAACTATTTTTAATAATAAAATGCTGAAATTTTATCTTAAAGAAATATCTCAAAAAGCAATTCAAGGAGATGCAAGAGAAGAAAGTTATTACTCTATTCTTGAAAGTTTATTAAAAAAATATGCAGAGACAATTAACAAAAAGCATATCCATATAACTACCTT
>CAZBIT010000409.1:0-2877 GCA_964491835.1 uncultured bacterium | reverse complement strand
AAGATATTTTAATGTTTCAACAGAAAAAATTTTTTAAATGACTTATTTGTTTAAAGTAATTTATTAAATAAATTAGTTTTCTTATTTTAAAAACAAGAGATAAAAATTTTCCTTCATAAATTGATAAAAAAAATAAAGATAAAATCATTTTTTTCTTGACAATTTCATAAAAATAGATTATAATTACATAAAAATGGTTAGAAGTGGGTAATTGTGGGTAGAATATGTCTACGTTTAAAGGCCAATTTAGATATACATTAGATAAAAAAGGAAGAATAAATATTCCTGCAAAGTTCAGAAAGGCAATATCTCCCGATGCCAACGAAAAGTTCGTTATTACAAGGGGATTAGAAGATTGCATTTATGCATATCCTCTTGATGAATGGAATAAAATAGAAGAAAAACTCAGACAACTTTCTACAAACCAAAAAGATAACAGATTATTTATTAGAATGACAACCTCATATGCTTCGGAATCGCAATTTGATAAACAAGGTCGCATTGCAATTCCTCCATATCTCATCGATTTAGCAAAAATTAAAAAAGATATATTAATTATTGGAACACTTAATAAACTTGAAATATGGAATCCTGAAACTTATGAAGAATACATTAAAAACAATAGAAAATCCTATGAAGAACTTGCTGAAAATATTGAATTGTGATTTATTTGATTTTTTGGATTTATTTTAAATTAATATTTATAAAAATCCCTCCCACCAAATTTATTAATATTAATAAAAAATGTATATAATATAAATATGAACGAGATTAACAGAGATATTTATCATAAACCAGTATTATTAGATAAAGTAATTGAGTATTTAATAACTGAAAAATCCGGCACATACTTTGATGGAACGGTGGGAGGAGGAGGTCATTCAAAAGAAATACTTAAAAATCTGAATAATAACGGTAAACTTATTGGGATTGATGTAGATTCCGATGCAATAGAAATTGCAGAAAATAATTTGAAATTATACAAAGATAACATAACTCTTAAAATGGGAAATTACACCGACATTTTAGAAATTCTTAAAGACAAAAAAGCAGATGGAATTTTGCTCGACCTTGGAATTTCATCATTTCAGATTGATAATCCGAAAAGAGGATTTAGTTATCTTACTGATTGTGATTTAGATATGAGGATGGCAAATAATCTGGGGAATAAAGCATCTGATATAATAAGTAATTATTCAAAATCAGAACTTACGGAAATTTTTAAAAAATATGGAGAAGAAAGACGTTCAAAAATCATATCTTCATCAATAGTTAAAAGCAGAATGAAAGATAAAATAAAAACCTCCTATGAGTTAAGAAAAATAATTGAGAAATCAATTCCAAATAAAAATAAAATTAAGACGATTTCAAGAATATTTCAATCTTTGAGAATCGAGGTCAATAAAGAACTTGATAACCTTGAAAACTTTTTAAAAATATTCACTAAAACATTAAAAATCGGGGGAAGAATCGTTATAATTTCGTATCATTCTCTTGAAGATAAACTTGTTAAAAGATATTTCAAGCAATTTTCTAAAGGGTGCATTTGTCCACCAAATATTCCTTTATGTATTTGTGGTGGTGAAAAATTATTAAAAATATTAACTAAAAAACCTGTTAGACCATCAAGAGATGAAATTAAAACAAATCCAAGAGCAAGAAGTGCAAAATTAAGAGCAGCGGAAAGAATATAAATATGGAAAAAAAAGGAATACTAAAAAACGCATTAGTAAATAATTTAAAAAACATAGATACCATTAAAGAAAAAATAATTAATAATAGACAATCAAAGTTTAAGTTGTTTATATATATCATTATTACATTCATCTTAGCATTTATTTATGTCTGGGAAAGAGTTGAAATAGATTCCGTTTCATTTAGCATTAATAAACTAAGAGGGATTAAATCGAGCTTCATTGCAAATAACGAATTTTTAAAAGCAGATATTGATAATAAAACAAGATTCGAATCAATTGAAAAAGTTGCCACAACAGAACTAAATATGGAATTTCCCGGCGATAACTCTATAGTATTTGTTTTAGAAGATAAAAATGATAAAACAATTTTCAATAAATTAAAGGAATTTCTAAATAATCTAACAAAATAATTCTAACAAAAAGGTGATATGAAAATCAGATTAGTTATAGTAAAGTTTTTCCTAATTTTTATCGGCATTATAATAATAGGAAGATTATTTTTTATACAAATTATAAAAGGAAAAGAATTTCGGAAAATAGCATCCACCCAGTATCGAAGAGAAATAGTAGTTCCTGCAAAAAGAGGCAATATTTACGACAGAGAAATGCGACTACTTGCACAAGACCTTGAATATTATTCCTTTGGATATTATCCTGAAAAGGTTAAAAATCCAGTAAAAGTTGCAAATATATTTGAAAAATATACTGGAGAGATGAGTAACATATTTTTAAGAAAAATTAGAGAAAATAAAAGGTTTTTCTGGTTACAGAGAAAAGTGGATAAAAATGTTGGGGATGAAATCTGGGAACATAAACTTGAAGGAGTTTCAAGGAGCACCGATTATGGCAGATTTTATCCATTTTCATATACTGCCAGTCAGGTAATAGGTTTTACAGATGTTGATAATAAAGGTCTCACTGGTATCGAGATGCAATTTAACGACATTCTTCAAGGAAAAGATGGCAATAGTATTATTAAAATAGATGCAAATGGCAGAATATTCTCGGATCCTGGATATCTTTATACGCCTCCAAAAAATGGCTCAGACATAATTCTTACAATAGACCTTATATATCAAACGATTGCAGAAGAAGAATTGAAAAAAATTGTTATCGAAAGCGATGCTAAAGGCGGGATGGTCGCAATTATGAATCCTAAGAGTGGTGAAATTCTCTCAAT
>CAZBIT010000408.1:0-2898 GCA_964491835.1 uncultured bacterium | reverse complement strand
AATTATTAAAAGAAATAACAAACTAAATAATTAACATAATGAGAGGAATTTAGATATTAGTTACTTGGGAGGATTTTTAGCATTTAAGGTGTCATTAGATGTTTTTAATATATTGGTAAGCTGTTCTTTCTTTTTTATTGCATTATTATCATTAGGATGACTCGAAATCCATTTATCAACATAATTTAATGCATTTTTATAATCTTTTTCTATTTCAAACAATGTGACCAACGTACTAATATACTCAACATTTTGAGGATTTCTTTCCACAATCCCCTTTAATATATCTATCGCTTTCTTATTATTCCTCAAGTTAAGTAAATAAATTTTTGCAAATTCAAACCTCTTATCGTCCGGAATATCCTTTTTAAGAAGTTCATCTAATCTCTTTTCAAGTTCTTTAGGTCTTCCAAGTCTATAATATAATTTCCCTATCTGTTCTGTTAAATCATCTATTTGAAATGGTATCAAATCTTCAGGGATTAATTCAAACATTTTATCCAGATATTTCAGTGCTTCTTGGGGCTGATTGTTATTATATTCCATTACAATATAATCCAAAAATGCTTTTCTCAAGTTTTGCAAAATGGATATCGTTGAATTATCATAGTATACTTTCGGATTATCAAGATTCCTATATTTGAATTTTTCCGATATATTTTTCTTTATTATTTCGGGAATTGCAGGATAACCCTTAAAAGGAATAACTTTACAAGCAAGACCATCGTTTCTCAAATAATCTTTCAAACCAATCATATTTGAAGTTTCAACGGTTACTGCAAAATAAAGAGGTTTCATAAAATTAAATGATTGGATTATATTATATATCATAAAATCCTGCGTTCGTATCGCCTTTCCGTTCAAAATCGTTGGTACCATAGTAAAAACCATTTCTATATTTTCATTCGTATATTGTATCATACCTTCCATTTCTTTTAGGTAATTTCTAACAAGATTTGGAGGAATTATCATTCTTATCACCTTTTGACCGTTCATTGCTAACGCTCCAACCTTCAATTTTTCTATTTCGTCATCAGAAACAGTGATAGGAACTTTGGGTTCCTGATTTTTTAGTTGCAATATATACCAGTCAGTATTTAAAAGCGAGAGATTTACTATACGTATATCTTTTCTAATGTTTTCAACTTCCTGTAAATACCATAAAGGAAACGTGTCATTATCACCATTTGTAAAAAGAATGGCGTCTTTTTCACAAGATTCAAGCATATCGTATGCATAATCATAAGGAACATAGTTTCCACTTCTATTATGGGAGTGAAAGTTCAATCTAAACATATTTATAGGAACAAACATTAAAATAAATAAAATGGCAATCCCCAAAATGTAATTCAAAACTTTTTGTTTCTGCCTAAATACTAAAACTATTCCATCCATAATTGATAATACACCAATACCTATCCATATGGCAAAAGCAAAAAAACAAGCAACATATACATAATCTCTTTCTCTTGGTTGTGGGTCAGGTTGATTTAAGTATATTACAAGTGCAATTCCTGTCATTATTGTTAATACAAAAATAGAAAAAGCCCTTTTCCAATCTTTGATAAAGTGATATATCATCCCAAGTATCCCTATAAAGAAAGGAATACCATATAAACCATTAAAACTAAAATTTTCCACTATATAACCATCTGAACCAAACGTTGTCCCTTTTCCAATATACTGCCAACTAAAGTATCTAAGAAACATCTTTTTAACCTGATAACTCCAGAATGGTGCAGCTCTTTTAAACAATATCGCAAACTGACTTGTTGTGCTATATTGCTCACGACTTAAATATTTTAAGAAGTTTTCCCAATTTTCAGGGTTATTTTCATCAATCCTAGGATTGAGACCCGACCTTATCAAAATCATTAAATACGTTGAAAAGCCAATGATTACAAGCAAAGGAACAATGCTCCAAATCTCATACCTTAAAAGCAACTTCCTGTCAGTAAAAACAATTAAAAGGAAAATTGTCGGTATGACAAGTAGATTCATAAGGTGCACACCTGAACCAAGTCCAAAAAGATATATTATCAACAACAAAAATTTAACTGATTTAAAATCTTGATAATTATCCATCCACAAAATTGCAAGGTACAATACAAGTGCAGTAAATAACATCGACAAAGCATAAACCTCTGCTTCAACTGCGTTAAACCAGAATGAATCTGAAAAAGCATAACTTAAAGCCCCAATAAAACCCGCAAAGTTGACAATTATCTTATCTTCAACCGTCTTTAATTCGCCTTTCCATTCTTTTATCAATTTAACGATTATCAAGAATAGAATGGTTGTTACTCCAGCACTCGATAGCGCAGATATAAAGTTAACTCTTATTGCAATATTTAAAAATGGGAACAACGAAAAAAATCTTCCAATCATTAAAAACAACGGCGCTCCTGGGGGATGTGGAACTCCCATAATATAAGAACAAGCAATAAATTCTCCACAATCCCAGAACGATAGTGTAGGAGCAAGGGTTATAAGATATGTTATTAATGAGACAAAAAATACACCGATAGCGGCTAGCTTGGTCGTTCTATCCATAGCCAAATATCATTCTATAAATAATTAAATTTTATTACATTCCAAACAAGTATATTTATATGTAGGTTTCATTTAGTTACTTCCAATTCATAATAAAGTTCTTCTGCCGGAAGTATAAAACAGAAAAATCTTTCATAATACATTGGTGCAAGATTAATAAACCACCCAATCCACTTCAAGACATTAAAATTTGAGAAAATAAATTTTCTCTTAATTTTTTAAACTCGACTAAAATTTAATATTTTTATGAATATAACAAATAAATTTTTAAATTTAAACATAGAATTTATTATTCTTAAAATTTAATAATTCCATAATAATAAAAAAATATTTGCATTTAGAAAC
>CAZBIT010000407.1:0-2901 GCA_964491835.1 uncultured bacterium | reverse complement strand
CAAAAAAATCTTTCTTCACAAGAAATATCCTTTCTTGAAGAACTCATAAAAAATTATAAAATACCAAGACCTATTTATGCAGTTCGTAGTTTGGAAGTATTCAACAGATATATATTCCGAGAAGTTTTAAACCACCGAGGAGCAGAAACCAGGAAAAAAGAAAACTTTCTTTTGTTTGTTACAAACCTAAGGAAAAAACTCGGATTCGCAAACTTTGAATTCCTCGATGAACTGACGTCTTCAAGAGAAATTCCCGATGGAACATATACAAAAACAGTTGTCACAATCGCAAACATTAAAAAGAATTTTGAATCGAAAGTTGTAAAAGTGGATGAAGAAGGCGTAACTTTATCCGTCCCAGACCATATTATGAAAGAAGAACCTCTTAGAGAAAATTTGCTCGTAGAATTTAGATTCAAATTAGAAAATGATGCAGAATACAAATTTAATTCCAAGACATACAAAGTCATACTTGGTCCACCGGGATATATCTGTATTGACCATTCAAGAAATTTTGACCGCATACAAAAGAGAAGATACGAACGAATTGACACAGAAACACCTTTCAAATATTTCTTTCTAAATCCTACGCAAACAAAGGAATTTCAGGAAACGAGAAAGTTTGCACTTACTAAAGAAATTAAGCATGAATCGGGCGTAATAAAAAATATTAGTGGGGGAGGGATGTATTTTGACTCCGATAAAGACCTTGAGATTGGAACACTTATAGCAATTACTTTTAAAGTAAAAGAAGATGCAGAAGAAATAAAGAACATTATTGGAAATGTCGAAAGAGTAATTGATAACGAAGATGATACATACCGCATTATCATCAAATTCGTAAAAATAAAAGAACCTTATAGGAATCAAATTATCCACTACGTCTATGAAAAGAAAATCGCAATGAAAAAGAAAAAGATTCTCTCTTTAAAAAGATTAAAAAGAACGACCACTGCTTAAGCAATAAAATAAAAAAACAAACGAAATCAGTATAAATTTTTACTTTTAATTAAAACCTAAGTTATTTCTTTTTGGAAGAAGATTTCTTTGGTGCTGATTTCTTTACGACGGGTTTTTTCACTGTTTTTTTCGGTGCACTTTTTGCCGAATTTTTCTTTTGCATTCTTTTTCACTCCTTTTGTTTAAAACGAAAATTATTTATTTCAATATACAAAAAAATTTTAAATTATGAAAGAAAATTTTTTTATTTTAAACTTTTTACGAATATTTCATACTCGTCAATCATTACATAATCAAATAATAGAATTATATTGTGCTATTAAGAAGCTTTAAGATACTTATTCCATCAATATTTTCCTGAACATCAAAAACGACTATAATAAAATTTTTTGTCCTTTTCAAAAAAACAAATTTACCATCTTTTTTTCGCCAAAAATTTACAAAGTATTCTTTCAAAAAATCACTACTACCATAATTGGAATTAAAATGTTCAATCACACTATTAAAAATCTTATCAATGTTATTATTATATTGAAAAATTAGTAATCTCGCATTTCTGCCGGAAATAGAATATTCTTTATAAGCGCCAATTCCACAATTCCCAATATCAAAAACATTTTCATCAGATACAAAAAATAAATTATTGAGAGCAATAATACCATTAATGTATTTTTCTGAATAAGAAACGCCATTCACGTTTGGAATAAATTTAAAAATAGATGGCAATTCACTATTTTCTTTTATTTTTTGTGCAATATTTTTGGCAAATTCTCTTCTTACATTCTTTATATTCTCATCTTGAAAAAACGATTCAACGACCACATAAAAACTTCCTTTATAAAACGATACATTATATTCTGTCTCATACCCATTTCCGCCGATATTTAAAACATCAGAATCACTTCTTCTCGTGAAACTGAAAATACCAAAAGCAGAAATCGAGTTTTTCATTTTGAAAATAGTTATTACAATCGAAAGAGTATCATCTTTGACATATTCTTGATTAATTGCTTCATTAAATCCATATTCAAGATAGACATCTGCTGCACCATCAATTAAATCAAAAAGATTTTTTGAATCAAATAAAAGTGGCAAACCTGACCTATTCCAATATTTAATTTCTCCATTTTTAGGAATATACTTTTGCAATTCATCTGCAGAATATATAAAAGATAAAGGAATAATAATCAATATTAACGATAAAAAAATATGTCTTTTCATAATGATCAATAAATTTTTGTTATGACTAATTCATCATAATATATTAATGTTGTAAATTACAAAAATAAATTTCCTTTTCAAATAATAAATTTCTCATCATTAATATTATTGACAACAAAAAAAATTTCCATATATTAAAAATAATATTTGGTATAACGTATCATTTCAAAAAAATAACTCATAATTAAAAATAAGAGGAGTGTCTATGAAAGAAGCAAAGAATGAACTAAATCGCAGAGAATTTCTTAAAATCACGGGTCTAACTTTTGCTACGAAAAGTTTATGGCAATTAGAAACTATACCACTTCCCCAAGAGAAAACACTAAATCATGTCAGAAAAAAAATTGACAATCCTTATACAAAAAACGGAAGACCTATAATGGTTATTATCGAGGGAAATGATATAGACCTGATGTTGAAAAAGGGATTCGAGATACTTGGCAGTATAAAAAAATTATGCGGAACTAATAAAGAAATAATTCTCAAACCCAATTATGTTTCCCCAGAAAGATATCCAGAAGTTACCGCCTCGGACGCAATCTGCTCGATGATTGACATCATAAAAAAATCTGGCAATTATAGCATTGGTGTAGCTGATGCCTCCGCAAATGGAAGGTCAACCATTGATGGTTTTAAAAAAACTGGATTAAAAAACGAATTGGATAATCGAAACGTTGCATCTTATAACCTCCACGACTGTCCCACCGTTAAAATTAAAGT
>CAZBIT010000406.1:0-2901 GCA_964491835.1 uncultured bacterium | reverse complement strand
TTATTGGAATGAAATACGAATACTCTTCGACTCTATTAATTTGATAGTCATCAACCATCAATAAACTATCATCAGAAGATAACTTTTGTATTGGTATAGTAAGAAAATTTGTTATCATCCTACCTAATTTTAATCTCTTTCTATTTTTTATTAAATAACCTGCTTGGGGATATATTATTTTTTGTTCTTTGTCAGAAATATATATTACAATATTATCAAAATTAACAATATCCAGAATAGTATCCAAAATCAAATCCAGAGTGTCCTCAAAATTATTGATAGTAAGTAAAGAATTGAGAATTTTATCTCTTCCCTCCAATTCTTTAACTTTTAATTGTAATTTTTCGTAAGCGTTTTTAATTTCTAACGTCTTTTCCTCAACCTTTTTTTCCAAATTCAAATTCAATTCTCTTAATTTTTCATTTTGATTTTTAATTTTTTCTAATAATTCCTCCCTTTCCAAAACCAATTCGTAATGTTCTAATGCTCTTTTTATCTGAACTTTTAAATTTTCTCCTTCCCAGGGTTTCGTAATAAACTTATATACTCCTCCTTCATTAATTGCAGAAATCGCCACTTCAATATCTGAAAATCCGGTTAATATCATTCTTATGGTATCTGGATTCTTCTTTTTAGACAATTTCAAAAATTCCACTCCATCTAATTCTGGCATTCTATAATCAGAAAGAATTAATGAAAACTTATGCTCATCTAACAATTTGAGAGCTTCCAACCCACCTTTTGCAGTATACACTTCATACTTTTTATCTTGAAACAATCTTTTTAATGATTTAATAATATTTTCTTCGTCATCCACAAAAAGGAGCTTATGTTTCTTCATTTTTATATTCCCCTTTAAATTTATATAAAAAATTTGTTAATTCTTAATTACAGGAAAACCTATAATCATTATTGTTCCGTAATTTACTTGACTTTTAACTTTTATATATCCTTTATGTGATTCAACAATCTTTTTTACTACAGTAAGACCAAGACCTGTCCCTTTTCCTTCTAACTTTGTAGTAAAAAATGGTTCAAAAATTTTTTCTAAAATTTCCTCCGGAATTCCTTTACCTGTGTCTTTAATATGCACTTCAATAAACTTTTTGTCATCAGGAACTTTAATCATTACAGAAATTGTGCCATTTTTTCCCATAGAATGATGAGCATTAACAAATAGATTTATAAATACTTGGTCAATTTGCAATGCGTCTCCATATATCAAAGGTAAATTATTCTCATATTCTTTGTCTATTTTATAATATTTCAAAATTCCAGAAAATATTAGATTATCTATGGTTTTATCCAGTATTTCTTTTAAAGAGACATTCTTAAAATCAGATGGAACGGATTTTCCAAAAGTTAATAAATTTTTTGAATGGACTTTTAGACGATTAAATTGCTCGGAAAATACTTTTAACGTATCTTCAACGTATTTATTATTTATCTTTTTTTTACCTTTTAATAATTCCATTTTCCCTATTAATATCGATAAAACATTGTTTATCTCATGTCCTATCTGACCTGCTATTTGTCCAAGGGTTGCCATTTTTTCTGAATGCAACAATTGTTGCGTTCTCTCTTCTACAATTTGCTCTAAATTTTCATTGATTTCTTTTAATTCTTTGTTTTTTTCAATAAGTTTTTTGTTTAATGATTGCTTTTCCATCATTAAATTATGAAATTCAAGAGCCCTTTTAACTGTAATTTTAAATAGTTCACTGTCCCAAGGTTTTATTATAAATTTATATACGTGTCCTTCATTTATTGCTGAAACTGCGATGTCTAAATCCGCATACCCAGTAAGTATCATTCTTATGGTATCAGGGCATATCATTTTAACTCGTTTTAAAAATTCAATGCCGTTCATTTCTGGCATTCTATAATCGGAAATAACAAGTTGAACCTTATCCTTACTTATTAATTCTAAACCTTCTCTGCCACTTCTTGCAGTTAATATTCTATAATTATTCTCTTGAAACAATCTTACCAATGACTTCAAAACATTTTCCTCATCGTCCACAAATAATAATTTTTCTTTACTCATATTTCATCCATGAGAATTTATTTTATAAATTCCATTTTTGGGACGTTTAGTAATTCCTGGATATTTTTTTTCAAGGTCATCAAGTATTTTATCTCTTTTTTTCAATTCCATAGTTAAGTCCTTATTTTTCATTATCAAATTGTATTGTTCAAGAGCCCTTCTCACCGTTATTTTTAAGTCATCGTTATTCCAGGGTTTTTGAATAAATTTGTAAATGCAACCACTATTAACAGCCCTTATTGCATCGCTTAATTCTGCATAGCCAGTAAGAATAATCCGAATCACATCAGGATATTTTTCGACTGTTCTTTCTAAAAATTCCAGTCCATTCATTCCGGGCATTTTCTGGTCAGAAATTATTAGGTCAATTTTCTCTCGCGCCAATATTTCCAATCCTTCCTCCCCACTTTGAGCGGTATATAAAACATATTTTTCATCAACGAATAATCTTTTTAAAGAATTCAAAATACCTTTATCATCATCAACTATTAAAATACAAAAAACTTCCATTATCTATCCCTTTTAATTAATAATATCGTATTTTCATTGATAAATTACTGAAGAACAACATAATTTTCAATTATATCATAAAGTTTTTCCAATTTAAATGGTTTAAGCAGGATGCCAAGAGCATTATTTTTTATTATCTTTACTACTCTGCTATTAATTTCATACCCGGTCATCATATACACATTCTGTTCAGGTTTGATTTCTTTTATTTGTTTCAAAGCTTCTAATCCATCCATACTCCCTTTTCCAAAATTAATATCCATAAAAACCAAATCATAATTATTCATACAAATCTTATCAATCGATTCTTCACCGCTTTTGATAAAATCAACTGTAACATTGCG
>CAZBIT010000405.1:0-2902 GCA_964491835.1 uncultured bacterium | reverse complement strand
CTTTTTCATAACTCTTTTGAGCAAATATCTTTTGCGCTGCTTTTATAATATCATTTTTACGTTTTACTTTCTCTCTATCTTTCCTGCTTAAAATAACGTTATTTTTATTCATTTTAGTTCCATAATTATTTTTTAAATTAAAAATATGACTAATCAGTCATAAAAATAATAGCCAGTCAAAAAATGACTGGCTATTATTGTAATAACTTAAATTTTTAAAAGCAAGTATTTTTTTATTTACCCTTTAATATAAAAAAATTTATAATTATTATTTATAAAATAAACAATAAAATAGTTAATATAAAAAACTTTCAATTGCCTCCTCTTCGGTATCAAATATATCAAAGACCTTGTCGAGTTGAGCAATTTTAATCATATCCATTATATTACCGGAGATGCAAGATAATTTTAAGTTTCCATTACTTGGAATTGCCTGTCTCCTTCCAAAAAGTAATGCACTGAGACCAGAACTGTCTATATATGATACCATTCCAAGATTAACGAGAATATTAACGTATCCTTCACTGACCAGTTTTAGAAGTTCTGTTTTTAATTCAGGTGACTTTGATGAAGTCAATTCCGTTTCATTTATTCTTACTATTGCCAAATTATCTTGAGTAACAATATCTAATTTCATAAAATCCTCTTACTTTAATTTGTTTAATGTTTATGGTCTAATTGATGTTTATGCAATTTAGACATTTCTGGAGTTTCAAACTGCAAAGTTATGTGCTGAACATTATATTTCACTTTTAGAATCTCCGCAATTTCTCTTCTTATATTCTCTGTATCTTCAATTTTTTCTAAATCAGTAATTACATTTGCCGTCCCAACTATAAAATATGAACAAACCTGCCAAAAATGCACATCCTCAACGTCATTTACGTTCACAATTTCTTTTATTTCTTCTATTATTTTCTCAATGTTTATGGGCGATTTTTGAAGAAGTATTTTTATAGTTTTTAACAAAACTTTTGTTGCACTAAAAAGAATCAAAATACTAATCAAAATCGCAACAATAGGGTCAATTATCCTAATACCCGTATAAATTATAAAAATCATACCAATTACCACAGCTAAAGATGCCCCCGAATCTCCAACAAGATGAAGAAAAGCACTTTTAATATTAATATCAATCTTATAAGATTTATCACTCATAATAATTAAAGCGGATATAATGTTTATAATCAGTCCTACTATGGCAATAACCATTACATAAAATGCATTAATCTCGGGAGTTTCAAAAAGCCGATGATATGCCTCATATAATATAATGAAACTCACGCCAGTCAACGTCACGCCATTTATAATAGCAGAAAATACTTCCAACCTATGGTATCCATAAGTCATTTCCTTTGTAGGATTTTTCTCTTTTGCAATTGATAAAGCAGCATAAGTCAGAACTAACGAAAATACATCGAAAAACACGTGAGCCGAATCAGAAATAAGACTCAAACTTGAAAAAATGAGCCCTCCAAATAGTTCTAATATAAATACGATACTAAGAATAATTATTACAATTATTATACTCTTGCCAGAGTTATGTTGATGCTCCATTATATTTTAGTATTTTATCTTTATTAACTTTAATTAATTTAATAAATAAAGTCAATGATTTTATATTAACGCAATATTGCACATTTTTGCATTACGCTAAATTGTTCATTTTCATTTTTAGCGATAATCTTATAAAAATAAACTCCATTTGCGAGATTATCACCATCTTCATCCTTGCCATCCCAATAAACTTGATTATACCCTGCTCTATTTGAAATGTCCGACAATATTTTTACTAATCTCCCCGATACCGTGAATATCCTTATTGAAACTTCTTCTACCTCTTTCGTTAAAACATAAGTAAAATACGTATCTTTATTAAGAGGATTTGGAAAATTATAAACGTTTTTTATTTCAAGTTGCGATGACACACTAAATCTCGTCTCATAAAAATAAGAATTTTGACCGACATCGGTTACCACAACTTTAAATGTATGTTCGCCATCTTCAAGAGTTGGGCTATATATAACTTCTGCTATAATTTCTCCACCATTTGGGTGTAGTATAAATTGAATTGATGAATTATTGTAAAATGAAATTTTTTTATTGTCAAGATATATTTTAACATTAGAAGTATCTTTTATGCCAGAAGGATTGTTATCTCTTATTTTTATCAAAATTTCAGGATTTTTTGAAATGTAATCACCGCTAACCAACGCTTGTCCATCAAAGGTTACATCAATGGATGGCGCTATGTTATCTTCTCTAATAAAAATATTTATTATCGCAGAATTATTTAAATCGGAGAGTTCATTTATGATATTATCGGGGTCAATTTCAACAAGAATTTTTACGTTCCCAGTATATCCAGAAGTATTAAACACATTCTCTACTGACTTAAATTCATTTTGTCCAATTTGAGATATCAATACATCTTCTCCTATTTTACTTTTTCTATCTTCTGTTAATGCGTAAAATCTTACAAAAATACTATCAGCATCATCATAACCAATATTACATATATTTGCCGAGACCTTTACATTCTGACCTTCAAGAATAGAATCTTTATCAATTGAAATAAATTTGAAGTTTGTAGTAAGGTCACAAGCAGGTTCATAGCGTAAACTCCATTTAGAAAGCGATGGAGTATCAAGACCATCATCATCAGAGAATTGGGCATATAATTTTAATTTCGAATAAATTTTCGAGTTCGTATTCGACAAATCAAATTCCACATCGTTGGGTATGTTTTTATAAAGTGTGTCCCAAGTGAGCGTTTTTTTGTTAAATGCGAGCATTCCAACCTTTAATTGAACCCCATTTCCAACCGCTTCTCCCGTATATTTAGACGATTTCAAATTTTTGAAACCATCAAAGAAATTTGCAATTAAATTCCCATTTAGAA
>CAZBIT010000404.1:0-2905 GCA_964491835.1 uncultured bacterium | reverse complement strand
TAAATTTAAATATTTTATAAAAAATTTAATGGTATAATCAATGTAAAAATTAAACCTAAGATACCTGCAAAGATAATATAATAAAACATAGGTATAATAGTTTTTCTGATAATAATGCCTTCAACACCAATAAGTCCAACGGTTGCGCAGGCAGCAACTATATTGTGGACAGCTATCATATTCCCTGCTGCACCGCCCAACACCTGTAAACTTATCGTAATAATATGTGAAACTCCAATTCTATCAGCAACGCCAAACTGAAAAAGAGAAAACATCAAGTTACTAACAGTATTACTTCCAGCAACAAAAGCACCAAGAGCCCCAATACCTGCCGAAAAAAGCGGCCAGAGTTTCCCGGTAAGAGATGCAATTACATCCGCTAATTGCAATGGCATACTCAAAAGATTTGCTGAATTAACTTCAGAATCTATAAATACCCTAACTAAAGCAACAGCAAATATCAAAGTTATAAATGGATTAAATAATCTCACGATTGCGTCCTTGTATGCAATTTTAACCTGCCTTAAATTCATACGATGTAGAAAAATCGCAATTAATGAAGTAACTACAAAAATTGTCCCGGGCAGATATAGAATCTGTATTGTTTCATTAACACCATTTACAAATAACATATTAACGAATTTTATCGTGAATTTATCCGAGGTCAATATCTGTTTTAATCCAAGAAAATCAAGACGTGTAATAATTAATAAAAAAGATACAATAATATATGGAAACCAGGCATTGAAAAGAGTTATATTTTCTTGTATTTTTTCTTCTTTTGAAAGTATAGTTCCCGACCAGTTTTTTTCCCATCTTGATTTATCGGGAAAATCCCAGAACTCACCAATTTTTGGAAAAAACCATCTCTTTTTTGCTCCATTAACTACGACCAAAAGACCAACCATAGCGCCTATTATCGATGGAAACTCAGGTCCTAAAATTGATGCAACGATAAAATATGGTATCGTAAAAGAAAAACCTGCAAATAATGCAAATCTCCATACCCGTAAACCTTCTTTAAAAGACCTCTTTTCACCAAAAAATCCTGTCAACATACATACCATTATCAGAGGGATAAAACTACCAATAATGAAATGTAATAATGCGGTGCATATTCCAATGTTAAAAAGAAATGAATCCATTGACAAAGAATGACTACTTATAAAACCTTGAACATCTGGGACGTTAAGAGATTTTCCCACCCCAATAATAATAGGAGTTCCAACGGCACCAAAACTAACGGGAGTGCTTTGAATAATAAGAGTAACCATAACAGCAGCCATAGCAGGGAATCCAAGTCCCAATAGAAGTGGTGCCGCTACTGCAGCGGGAGTGCCAAATCCCGACGCTCCTTCTATGAAACTTCCAAAAAGCCATGCTATTATTATTGCCTGCACACGGCGGTCAGGCGATATTGAAACGAATCCATTTTTAATTACAGTAAGCGCTCCACTCTCTCTTAAAGTAAATAAAAGAACAACCGCTCCAAATATTATCCAAATCAGATTTACCGTTATTATCACTCCCCTGTAAGAAACCGCTAATACTCTTAATACATCTACTTTCCATACAAAAATTGCCAATAAAACTATCAACACATAAGAAAAAGACATAGCCCTTAATGCTGACCACTTTAAAATCACAAGAAAAAACATAACAGATAGAATGGGAATTAAACCTACAAAACCCGCTAAATAATCATTCATTTCTAAAATCTTAATATTTAAAGTAATATTATTTTGAAGTTTAAAAAATATAACATATCAATCAAAATCAATTTTAAAGTTTCATTCTCATTTTTTTACCAATAACTAATTTCACTGGTCCGATCAAGCCGGATTCCAACAACGGTGCATCTTTCCAAATCAGATTAGAAGATTTTGGACTTCTAATGTTTGTATTAGTGAATCTTCTACCTTTTGGAAGTTTAGAATCACCCACTATGCGATTTGACCAGGTATTTGCTACTTCAACTACAAGATGATTCTTACCAATCTTAACAGCATCCGTAATATCTACCTTGAATGGTGTTTTCCATAATATACCAATATGCTTACCATTCAAATATACATCACACAATACCTTAACCTTGCCCAAATCAAGAATTATGTGATTGTCAATTCCTTTTAGTTCATCAGATATATCAAACTCCTTATAATACGTCGCTATACCAGAAAAATACTTCACTCCATCATCTTTATCATCACTCCAGGAAATGAGATCCGGAAATACTTTAGACGCAGGCGCTCCCCATCCAAACGGAAACCTCACATCCCACGAACCCGTTATCTCATAAGAAGAAGGTATTTTATCTACTTTAATCTCTTTACTCTTATCTCTCGACGTCCCCAAAACATATTCGCCTTCCTTCCATATAAGAACTTCAATATTATTATCATCAGATTTAACTTCGACAAAAGGAAATTCTTCCGAAACCTCATTTGAAACGGGAAAAACCTGATTCCCATTTCTTTTTACTGAAACAATACGTTCTCTTTTTGCCTTATCACTAAAAACTACAAACACCGAACCATAAGGACCCAATCTTAGTGGAACTCTTGTCCCACCATCTACAAAATCAAACACCGCACACTCCCTCATCTCACCTGTATCCGGATACCATATCTCAGGAACCTTACCATTAACCCTAAACACACAATCTACTTCCTCCCAACTATCTTTCTTATTAACCACGAAATATGTGTCATTTCCTCCAACGCGCCTATGAATGTAATCCAAATCCGTTTCTTTATTTACACCTGTAAAACTGAAATCGGGTCCTATTCCTCTCTCTGTTAAAACTTCCCTTAACGTCTTTCCCCATATTATCTTCCCTCTCCCGAAACTACGCTCTTTAACCTTCTCACCATCACAATCTCCCCAAACCTCGTCCGCTAACTTG
>CAZBIT010000403.1:0-2912 GCA_964491835.1 uncultured bacterium | reverse complement strand
GAAGTTGCAGGAGTTGCAGGTGGATTCGACCCTGAGATTGGCATTCTCAGAGTTGATGGTAAAGATGGTAAACCTCTTGCAGTTCTTTATAATTTTGCCGGCCACGCTTATGAAGGAGTCCCAAACAGGGGTTCATCTGCCTGCTTTCCAGGATTTGCTTCTCGAACAATTGAAGAAAACTTAGAAAATGGTGCTGTTGCGATGTATATACAGGGAGCTGCTGGAGACGTAACCCCAGTTCTTTATAAGGATGTCAATAATCCAAGACCCTCCGAAGAACTCGGGACAAAACTCGGATTGAGCACATTGAAAGCTTTAAAGAATATATCGACTACAGACCAGGGTGATGTAAAAGTTATCAAAGAAGCTCTTGAACTTCCTATAAGAAAAGATATACAAATGCGAATTGATTCTTTAGAAGCACAGAAAAAGGTAGCGCTTGATTATTTTAAAGGTGTTGGATGTGGAGCACATGGAGCAGGAACCAGTTTGAACTTTAAGACATTCCTGCCTCTTTATATAAAATATATGATGTCTGAGGATTATCCTTCCGACTACGCTGATAGATATTTACAGGGGGAGAAGACAGGGAATAACGATTTAAAATATCTGGACGAGGATAACAGAAGGGATATAGGTAAATATCTTGGAAACATTGAAACTATGGAGAAATTAATATTAATTGAAGCAAACCTTGCAAACTTGAGAGGCAGAGGAGCATATTATCTTTCTGTTGATAAACCTTTCTCAGAGGAAGTTATAGGAATGAAAATCGGTGATTATATACTTGTTTCATACCCAGGAGAAATATTTTCACAGATTGGTTTGAACATTAAACAAAAATCACCAAATAAAAACACTTATATTTCTGGTTATTCAAATGGTTTTGTCGGATATTCTCCAACAGTTGATGCCTATGATGGCGAGGCTTATGAAGTTTCAATATCAAGATTAGCTCCAGAATGGCAGAATATTTATGAGGACAAAGCATTGGGAATCATTAATAAATTAATTAGTAAATAAACTCAATCCATTTGGATTTACGATTTATGGATGGTAATATTTAAATCAAAGTTACTATTTATAAATCGTAAATCTTCCTTGTGAAAATCACTCTCTCATCTCCTTTTCAAGATTTTATTATATAATTTCCTATTTGTAATGAAATAAACAACTACGTTGATAAAAACTATTAAATTTATTTTTAGATAAATTGATTGATTGAACGAAAAAGAATATCCATCAAAATTTTTTCGGATTCAAAAAAACAATTTCTTCATACTTGACGTCGTAAATATTGCCATAGTTTTTCAACAGGATTAAGTTTTGAAGAATATACCGGCAATAACTCTATTTGAATATTTTTAAGTTTTATTAAATTTTTTGATTTATACCATCCAGCCTGACCTATAATTATAAATAACTTTCTGTCTTTATATGATTTAGACAATTCATTTAAATAAATATTCCTTCCAAGTCTTGGGTCCCGAATAGGCTCAATAACAAGTGTAAATAATTCATGGATATCCACGGCTCTTGCCTCTTCTGCAGCCGTTGAGTAAATATTTTTAACTAAATCCATATTCCAGGTGCTTCCAATTGCTAAATCCTCAGGGAAAACTGTGCCACCAGAGCACATCAATCCATGCGTGCCTTCCTCAACTTCTATTAGTGGAATCTTCAAACGGGTTTTTTCAATTGCTATTTTTTGAGGTTCATTAAAAAATTCTGCCTGTTGTCGAGTACCTTCATGTAATATAGTATTCGCGAGTGTAAAAAATTCTCCTCCTGGACCTATTTGTTTCACATATATTCCCTCAGCAAATCTTTTGCATCCATCAAACTTACTGGGTATGTTCCCACCAAGTTGTCTTATATAAACACAAGGAATATTTATCTGTCCGATTTTTTCTTCTAAAGTCATCCTTGATAGCAAATCCTCGATTCTTTTATCTATAGGTTGTTTAGAATCCAGATAAATAGGTAACTGCCCAAAAACTGCATTATTGATTAGAAAAGTAATCCCAATTAACAAGAATAATATTTTAAAATATCTTTTAAATGACATTTTTATCCTCCTTTATTTTATATGAATATGGTGATTGAAAGAAAAGAACGGCGTTTCTTTCTTATAATATGCTATTGACTTTGGTATGTCTTCAAAACATTTTGAACGCTTTGTATTAAGATTTAAAGTATAGTTTTCACTTTATCAAGTGCCTTGTTAAATAACATTTATTCTTTTTTGGCTCTGTGTTGGTCTTGTGACCAACACAGCAACTTGTTCTGTTGGTGATAACACCAACAGAGAGCAGATATCAATTATAAAATGTATCATTTATTATTTAATAAGGTACTAGCTGAACGAATAGCCAATAAAATATTTCTACCATAATTGAAACAGGTGCAAATCTCGTATTGGATATTCATAATGATTGGTTAAAATCTATATCATATACCATAATAGACCCCAAACCTTCAAAAATTCATAAAGAAACATACAAAAAGACAAAATATTCAGTAAAACAATTGGGTTATTATTTGTTAGCGATACGGAAGATATTAGAAAAACACTTTCGTATAACCTAATTCAACAAAATATTCCAGCATTAACTCTCGAACTTGGATAATCACTCATCATAAATGAAAAAAATGTTGAATACGGTGTTAAGTGCATTTCAAACATATTAGCCAAACTCGAAATGTTCGAACCTGTGAATGAAATTTTTATTCACCAATTAACCAGGGATTTTAAAAAGAAAAAACTATTATTTTCACAAAAACCTCTTAGTTCTTGCAGAGGTATAGTGAAATTTTTAATTGAGGATTCTGATAGTCACCAAAGCAATAATATATTTTTTTGAAAAAAAATATATTTATTTTGGATATAATAAACGAATAAATTTTTTTAA
>CAZBIT010000402.1:0-2938 GCA_964491835.1 uncultured bacterium | reverse complement strand
AAGGAAATGGGGCAATGGCACGTCCAAAAATCCCCAAAGAATATGCTATTGTCATACCATAATTTGTTATTGGGACGTTTGCCTTTTTACATTTAATAATCCTCGAAAGCACTTCCCGCCTGTTCAACATACATGCACCACAATGTATCACAAGTTTATATTGATTTAAGTCCTCTGGAAAATCGTGACCCTGAACGTAACTGAAATTGAGATTTCCGCCTACATACTTTGAAAGCCAATTAGGAATTTTAACTCGTCCAATATCATCACCTATCGGATGGTGAGTGCATGCTTCAGAAATTAAAACTCTATCCCCTGGTTTTAAACTATCAATGGAAATCGTGCCACGAATAAATTCAGCAAAATCGCCCTTATACCGTGAGTAAATAATTGAAAAGGAAGTCATTTTGATTGTTTCAGGAGTTTCGCTTGCAACTTGTTGAATTGCCTGTGAATCAGTAATAACGAGTGCCGGAGGTTGAACAAGTCGGTTTAATGATTCTCCAAGTCGTGTCTCTTTAACCACTATACAATAAGCATCGTTATCAAGAATATCTCGAATCGTCTGCACTTGTGGAAGGATTAATCTACCTTTTGGAGCTTCCAAATCAATTGGAACAACAAGAACTACAAGGTCGCCTGCTTTGATTAAGTCCCCAATAATTGATGGCGGAGTAATAAATTCTTCGGGTGCTACTTTAATCAAAACATCTCGTAAATCAAGAATCCCTTCTCCCTTATTAGCAACCGTTTTTACGACTTGAATATCCTGCTCTTTTATTTTATTAATCAATAAATTGTCTGGCTGAATAATGTCAACTTTATTGAAAACTACAATCGCGGGCACTTTTCTCTCGATTAGTTCCGAAAGTATGTTATCTTCATATTCATCCCATAAATCAGATTGGGTAACGATAATGCCAACATCCGTTCTATCAAAAATCTGTCGTGTTCGATGAACCCTCATTTCACCAAGTTCACTTACATCATCGATTCCTGCCGTATCTATAAAAAGAACAGGACCTATCGGCAAAAGTTCCATTGCTTTATGCACAGGGTCAGTCGTAGTTCCCGGCTTATCTGAAACTATTGACACTTCTTGTCTCGTCAAGGCATTCAGTAAGGATGATTTACCGACATTCCTCCTCCCAAATATCCCTATATGAAGCCGATTTCCTCTGGGCGTACTTATCATTTAAAAATCCCTTTTACTATTATTAATATATCATCAAATTATCCAAAATACAAATTATTTGGATAAATTAAACAATTGACTTTTTTAAAATAATTTATTAAATGAATAAATATTGAATTTTACATTAATTGAACATCTTTTGATTTTTATAGTTATGATAATTAATTTATCACATTTAATATTATATTATCTGAGGAGAATTATAATGAACAAAAAAATGATTATTTTATGTTTTTATTTTTGTATTACATTAAGAATCACTTTATATCCGCAATGTGGAATAGCCAATGCACTGAATAATCAAGCCAAACAAAATCCTACAGAAAAAAAAGAAGTTGATTACGTTTTCGAAGCAATAGACCCGTTGTACAAAGAAACAAACATAAAATCATTGATTACCATAAAAAATGAAAAAGACATAATTAAAAAAAGAGGAAAAATAATTCAATATATCTGGAACGGTAAAGGTTTTCCATCTTCAAAAATGCCTGATAAAATCGAAAATGACATAAAAGATGATAGATATAATGATTTGATGAATTTAAAGACGATAGACAAAATAACAGTATCTATGGAAAAGGGCTTAAATTCAATAGTATATATTTTTCATCCATCCAAGAGCAACAATAAACTCATCCTTTATCATCAAGGACACGATGGTGATTTTATACTGGGGAAAAACACCATTAAATTTTTTGTGGATAAAGGTTATTCTGTGATGGCATTCTCACTTCCTTTATTAGGAATGAACAACCAACCAGTAATAGATTTTCCAGGATTTGGTAAAGTAAAATTACAGGCACATGATTTTTTAATATTACTTAAATCTAAAGATTTATCGCCAATCAAATTTTTTATGGAACCGATTGCTGTTTCTTTAAATTATGCAGAAAAGAAATTTGGTTTTAAACCCATTTATATGATTGGCATATCTGGAGGTGGCTGGGCTACAACCTTATATTCCGCAATCGATACAAGAATTACTAAAAGTTATCCCGTTGCTGGAACTCTCCCATTATTCTTACGCATACCAAGGGATTGGGGGGATTGGGAGCAGTTTGAACCTGAACTTTATCAAATTGCCGATTACCTTGAATTATACATTCTCGGCTCTTATGGTGATTTTAGAAAACAATTCCAAATTTTAAACAAATATGATAGTTGCTGTTTTGCAGGAATTAAATATCAAGTATATGAAAATGAAATTAAAAAAGCGGTATCCCTTTTGGGAAAAGGTGAATTTGATATATTTCTTGACGACACACACAAAGAGCATAAAATATCCGATAACGTATTAAATATTGTAATTAAAGACCTTGAAGGTGTAAATTAAAAAAATTTACTATTGTTAATAGAAGAAAAGATTAAAAATGGATGATAAAATTAATCAAGTAAATGAAGAATTTGAAGATTTACCTTTAAGAGGGATAAGAAAGGTAATGGCGGAAAGATTAGTTCAAAGTAAGTCACCCATTCCACATTTTTACGTAGTTACTGAAATCGATATGGAAAAAATTATGGAGTTAAAAAATTCCCTCAATGAAACTGTAAAGGAAGTAAAAATTTCATTCAACGATATATTTATAAAACTGACCGCACAAACTTTAAAAGAAAATCCTCAGATAACTTCACATTTTATGGAAGATAAAATAAGAAGATATAAAAACATCAATTTAGGTTTCGTTGTCGCAGTTGAAGATGGTCTTATAATACCGGTTATAAGAAACTGTGACAAAAAAAGTA
>CAZBIT010000401.1:0-2938 GCA_964491835.1 uncultured bacterium | reverse complement strand
ATAAATGTATTTATAGAAAATGTAAGATATTTGTAATTTAGTAAATTTTTCATATTCTTGTTAGTAAAAATTCTTACATTAATTTATTGTTTATCATAACAATATTAAATTTATTCTTTGTAAATATTTATTGAAATTTAATCTCTTAACTTATAAATCGGAATATTTTATTAATTTTATTAATAAGTTTATAAGTTAGTTATAAAAATAAAGTTTAGATATAAACTAATGAAGTTAAAATCGATTGATTTAATTATTATGGCACAAAGGTTGCAACGTAAAATTAGGATTATAATAGTTTGGAGGTTATGATGATTAAAGGAATTTACTCTTCTGCTTCTGGAATGCAGTATCTTCAATTGAAACAAGAAATAACTGCGAATAATCTTGCGAACGTTTCCACTACTGGATTTAAAAAAGAAGGAGTATTTAGGAAAACATTGATGGATAGGGAAAAAATTTTAAGGATGAATGCCACCGATTTTGTAAATCTTGAAGAAGTTGATATAGTTAAAACTGATTACTCACGAGGTTCTTTGAGTGTAACTAATAATCCTCTTGATTTTGCAATTGATGGCAATGGATTTTTTGCAGTTGAAACGTTAAATGGCATAAGATATACAAGAAATGGGAATTTTATTTTAGATGGTGAGAATTATCTTGTTACGACAAATGGATATAGGATTCTTAACCAGAATAACCAGCCCATTCAAATTGCACCAGAAGGAGAAGTTTTCATTAGTGATGATGGTTCTGTAACAGTTAATGGCGAAGTAATGGCAAGATTGAAAATTACTGATTTTCCAAATCCGTATAATTTATTGAAAATGGGGGATGGTTTATTTTATGACCTTTCCAATTTAGGATTTACTCCACAATTCGATACGTATCGAATCAGACAGGGGGTGCTCGAAGAGTCGAATGTTAATGCCATTGAGGAAATGGCAAAAATGATTAATACTATTAGGGATTTTGATACAAATCAAAGGTCGATTCTTGCACAAGACCAAACTCTCGACAGAGCGGTAAATGAAATTGCCAAAATGAGATAAAAGTATAATAACCATATTTATTTATATTTGTAAGATTATTTTAAAATCTGTTTGATAAACCAGGAGGTATAATGAACAGGATAATAAGAACTGCTGCAACAGGTATGGAAGCCCAACAACTTTTTATGGATAACGTTGCAAATAACCTTTCTAATGTCAATACAACGGCATTCAAAAAGAGTAAGGTTGAATTTCAGGATTTAATATATCAAACCTTACGGGTAGCTGGTTCTTCAAATCTGCAAGGAACGTACGTTCCAACGAACGTTCAAATTGGAAACGGTTCAAGACCAGTGGCAAACCAGAAAATATTTTCGCAGGGTGAAGTTTATTATACAAATAATCCTCTCGACGTTGCAATTGATGGAATGGGATTCTTTCAGATAAATAAACCTGATGGAACGATATCATATACGAGAGACGGTTCCTTTAAGGTTTCTGACCGTGGTAATCTTGTGACTTCCGATGGACTCGAAATCGAACCCCTCGTTACAATTCCTGAAAATGCAACAAGTATAAGTATTGGCGCTGACGGATTTATCCAGGTTGAGGTATTCGGACAAGTTCAGTTGCAGGACCTTGGGCAATTGACACTCGTTAAATTCTTCAATCCCGCAGGTTTGAAAAGTATTGGACAGGATCTTTATGAAGAAACACAAGCATCAGGTCCACCAATCATAGGAACCCCCAATGCCGAAGGGTTTGGAAGAATTGTGCAGGGATATCTCGAAAACTCTAATGTCGACGTGGTGGAAGAACTTGTTAATATGATTATTGCTCAAAGGGCATATGAAATAAATTCAAAGAGTGTTCAAGCCGCTGATGATATGATGGCAACCGTGAATAATTTGAGAAGATAATATTTATATTTGTAAAAGATGAATAAAAAATCAAAATTTTTGTTGTTTATACTTTTTTTTCAATATATATCTGTTTTTGGTAATGACCAAGTGGAGATTGTATTGAAGGATAAGGTCGTTGTTTTTGGTCCAGTTGTTACTCTCGGTGAACTTGCGGATATTATATGTAATGATGAAGAATTGAAGAAATCATTAAGCGAAGCAGAGATTTTGGCAAGTCCGCCTCCGTTGAAAATACGAATAATAAAAAATTTGTATATAATAAATAGATTAAAAAAGAATTATCTTAATATTGATAAACTAAAAATCTCAGGTAGCAATGAAATAATTATTTCAACGGATGTGAAAGAAATTACGGAAAATGAAATAGTAAATCTTGTGGAGAAATATTTGAATGAAAAACTTCCTTATAAACCTGAAAACAGAGAAATAAAAATCGAAATGAAGATTGGCAATATTATCGCACCGTCAAAGGAACTTCAACTGAAAGTAATTGAGAAAAGAATAGCGATGACAAAAGGTGCTTTTCGGATTAATATTGGAATTTATAACGGAGAAAAACTTTACAGGTCAATTCTTGTGCCAGTGAAAGTAAGAACGTTTGAAGACATTGTTGTTGCAAAAGAAAATATTAAAACAGGGAGCGTAATAAAAAGAGATGACTTAATGATTAAAAGAGAAGAAACTACGACTTTTGGTAACGATATTATTTATAATGTAAATGATGCAGTTGGGAAAAAAACAAAAACAATCATTGGAAAAGAGGGAATTTTAAAAGGAAATCTTCTTGAGGATATGCCCATTATTGAAAAAGGTAAATTTATAAGCATAACGGTCTTAAAAGGTGATGTTGTTGTAACGGCACCCGGAAAAGCTTTGGAAGATGGGTATATGAATGAATTTATAAAAGTTTTAAATTTAAGTTCAAAAGAAAATTTAATGGCACAAGTTAATGGAAATTCTTCCGTAGTAATAAAGTAATACATGTTTTGGATTTATTTTATGCGTGGAGGTAAAATAATGCAT
>CAZBIT010000400.1:0-2966 GCA_964491835.1 uncultured bacterium | reverse complement strand
GCGGGCGTGATGGAACTTGAGGTTGTGAAATCTGCAAAAAAATACGATTATATTTTCGTTGAAGGACAGGGTGCATTAACGAATCAAGGATATTCGGGTGTTACAATGGGGCTCATTCACGGAGTTATGCCAGATGCTATGATTTTATGCCACGAACTTGGAAGAAAATATGACCATTTTGGCGACCCAATACGTGATTTGAAATCTATTATTAAACTGCACGAGATGGTTGTTGGATTTTATAAGAAAAGTAAAGTAATCGCTATGAATCTTATAACGAATAAGTTTTCAGAAGAAGAGGCGTTAAAAGAGATAAAAAAAATTGAAAAAAAATTGAAAATGCCTGTCGATGATACCGTGAGGTTTGGTGCAGAAAAACTTGCTAATGCAGTTTTAAAGTATTTTGAAAAAAATGAGTAATTTGGGATTCTCCTCGCTTATGATAGGGGAATGACAATTTATGAATCATTTTTGAAAAAATAATAAATACTCAAGAGGTGAATAATGAGTAAAGTGAGATTTATTTTTGTAGTGTTTTTGTTTTTAATGTTTTTAATAAGTTATTGTGCCAAATTTGAAAAGTTTGATATATTGATTTTTGATGGAAAGGTAATAGATGGAACGGGGAATCCCTGGGTATATACTGATGTTGGTATAAAGGGTGATAGAATTGTAAAGGTTGGAAAAATTTTCGATGCGAATGCAAAAAAGATGATAAATGCTAAGGGCTTATATGTTGTTCCGGGATTTATAGATATGCATTGTCATTCTGACTATTCACTTTTAGTTGATGGTACTGGACAAAGTAAAGTCAGACAGGGTGTAACGCTTGAAGTAATCGGTGAAAGCGAGTCTGCGGGTCCGGTATTAGGAAAGGTTGTTGAGAAAACAAAAAAAGACCTTGAGAAATTGGAATTAAAATTGACGTGGAAAACGCTTGGGGATTATTTCAAAGTTCTTGAAAAAAGTGGAATTTCAGGCAATATTGCTTCCTACGTAGGTTTAGGACAGATTAGAAGTTGCATAATGGGATTAGACGAAACCCGTTCACCTAATGATAAAGAAATGAATGAGATGAAAAAGTTAATCAAAGAAGCAATGAAAGATGGTGCAGTTGGATTATCTTCGGGTTTGTTATATGTTCCTGATATGTTTTTTAAGACAGAGGAGATTACTGAACTGGCAAAGGTTGCAAAGGAATATGGTGGAATTTATGCTACTCATATAAGAAGTGAGGATAATGAATTTTTGGAATCGTTGGATGAAGCGATAAGGATTGGTAAAGGGGCAGATATACCGGTTGATATATTTCATTTTAAGGCATCTGCAAAGAAAAACTGGTATAAAATGCCAATGGCGATTGAAAAGATAAATGAAGCAAGAAAATCGGGAATTGACATTACGGTAAATTGGTATCCATATATTGCAGGTGCAACATCTATTACAATTGCTTTACCCGATTGGGCTCGTGAAGGTGGTATTGAAAGGATATTGGAAAGATTTAAAGACCCAGTAACCAGAGAGAAAATTAAGAGTGATATGAAAACTCTCGATACGGGATTTGATAGTATGGAAGAATATATGTCTAATATATATATTGCGGATGTCCCAACTGAAAAAAATGAACGTTTTGAAGGTAAATCATTAACTGAGATGGCAAAAGAAAATCATAAAGACCCTATTGATAACTACTTTGATTTATTTTTAGAGGAGGGTGGAGATATTTCGGGTGTCTTTTTCACAATGACTGAAGAGAATAAAAAATTGGAATTGAAACAACCGTGGTTGAGTATATGTTCAGATGGAACAGCAATAAAGCCAGAAGGTTTGTTGGGCAAAGGGAAACCACACCCAAGATATTATGGGACGTTTCCGAGATTACTTGGAAGGTATGTTAGACAGGAAAATGTGATAACGCTTGAAGATGCAATAAGGAAAATGACTTCTCTCGCTGCACAGCGTCTTGGATTGCAGGATAGAGGTTTGATAAAAAAAGGAATGTTTGCAGATATATGTATTTTTGATAATGACAAAATGATTGACCGTGCAACGTTTGAAAATCCCCATCAATACAGTGAAGGCGTCGTATATTTATTGGTGAATGGGAAACTTGTAATTGAAAATGGAGAGCATGCCGGTGTAAAACCAGGGAAGGTTATTTTTGGGCCCGGGAAAGGTAAATAAATTTTCTGTAAAAAAACGTAGGGACAATACTCAGATTGTCCTTACATATATTTTACTGGTATACAAATATCAATAATGAAAAAACATTCAATTTTCTAAATTAGTAATGAGAGGAGAATTTTATGCCGAAGAGCAAATTACCGAGAGAGGTGTGGGTCGCAAGCATTGATTTAATGGGGCTTTGGCCCGAGAAATCAATCGAAAAAAGAGTAAATGACGTATTAGCAAGGATGGAAAGTTTTGTCGGACTTGAGCCCGATATAGTTTGTCTTCCTGAAACGTTCCCAACGTCATGGGTTCAGGAGAAAAAAACACTAAATGAAGTTGCAGAAGATGAAGATTCTCCTGGACCAATAACCAAGAGAATAGCGGAATATGCGAAGAAACATAAATGCTATGTTGTTAGTGCTATGGCTACGAAGAAAGATGGGCATTTTTATAATAGTGCGGTTATCATTGATAGGACTGGAAAATTAATTGGGGTATTCCATAAGGTTCATCCAACGGTTGGTGAAATTAGAGCTAAAAAGAATAATGAAGAAGGCGGTATAACACCCGGAGCCATCAGGTCTCCTGTGTTTAAGACCGATTTTGGTAAAATTGGCGTTCAGATTTGTTATGATGCCAACTGGCTTGAAAGTTGGCAATATCTCAAAGAGGATGGTGCTGAGATTGTTTTCTTCCCGTCGCAGTTTCCGGGTGGGAGGATGCTTAATTTCCATGCAATGAGAAATCAGTATTATGTTGTATCAAGTACGGGAGAAGATGCAAGGATTGTCGAT
>CAZBIT010000399.1:0-2984 GCA_964491835.1 uncultured bacterium | reverse complement strand
CCAAACTGTTCAATAATAACTTCTGCTTTTTTCTTTTCTGATTCCTGCCCTATAATTAAATAATGTTGTGGTGTAAAACAGAGGCGAACCCATGCCCAGACGGATGCCGATATCAAAGGAATATTATCCCTCATAAATCTATAAAACTCACTCCTCGAATATTTTCGAAAATCAAACCATTTCGCTGGGCTTTCTGATTTTATACTTCTTCTTTTTGTTCCAATGCGCGCTTCTGGTAAAAAACTCCCCTTTTGACGACTAAACAAATTATCAAACAATTTCATAAACGTTCCCCTCAAATTACTTATTTTTTAAAAAATTTTTTAATAATATGATTATGGTATATAACTTCAATTTTTTAAAATTTAAATTCTCTATTTGTATTTTTTATTTCCCATTTAGTCCCTATTTTACTACAATTATTCTCACTTCGTAATTACCACTCCCTATTGGTCATTCCCATTTTTTATGTATCATCCTCTTTTCTCTTTCGTCATTCTCTTTTTTCATTTTTCATTTCTTTTTATCTTTTATCACTCTTTTTCTTATTTGTCATTCCCGCGAAGGCAGGAATCTATAAATAACATCTCCCTTCAGTGCCCACAAAACGGCGAGTTAAAAAACTCATATCCTAACTCCCGTAACCCTCACAGGAATAATCTTTTTTAGTGACTTAACGTCTCTATCAAAATAATTCACAATAAAATACCTCAAAGCATCCATTGTATGGTCAGAGATATTGTCTTTATTGGGCTCTTCACTATTTTGCTTTTTCGAATACATCATAAAATCACTGATAATCCTTTTACAATTCCTCGATACCTTAAGAAAAATTTCCCCCGATGCATCCATTAACTTTTCTCTAACAAGGTCAATTCCAGTAATCAATGAACTATTCCTATAATCCAATTTAATCCCGTTACTTTCAAGATAATCAGTTGAAGAAATTCCCACATCTTTTACCGATTTTCCAGATGGATCGCAGTAAGTCATTCTCACCCTTTCTTCTGTAATTCCAATTTTACTATCGATTTCCTTTATTTTTTCTAACATTTCACCTGTGGTATTATTTTCTCCAATCCATTCATCAAAAACAATAACCTCATCGTTTGGCGTTACCTGAATCCACAAAACAACTGGTGTGTGATAACCAAAATCAATTGCCCGATAAACAGGAAGATTAGTATCATATTCCCAATCAATAACATTCGATCTGACAGAAAAGCGCTCATAAACCCTTCTCCCTGACGTTTCTAATGAGAGTTCCTGTTCCTGGTTCCACCTTTCAGGGCTTATTCCCTTTTTTGCTTCCTTCATCCATTTTTCATCTTTTAAAGGATGCACTGAATAATGAATATCAAGTCGTTTAAATCCTTCTTCTTTGTGATTCAGGCAAAGTTTACCATGTATTGTATTAATCCCATTGGAAGAAGAAACGCCAATAAAATTCCCACCTCCATCAAGGGCGGGCTGAAGCGACTGAAACACATCCTCATCAAAAGGAGTAAACGCCATCTCATCCCAGAAGATTCGTTTCGGAGAATAGGTCCTCCCAATATCAGGAGAGGAAGGAAGGGATATTATCCTTGATTTCTGTCCGGGGAATTCAAGCATATTCTTGTTATTATAGCCGATAGATACTTTCATATATTCAGGAAGATTATTGTATATAAACTTCGCTCGGTGCAAAAGTTCCACTGCCTCTGTCTCTCTCTTTGAAATAACAAGAACCTCAGAAGACCCGCAGAAAATGCAGTCCCATAACAAAAAAGCCGTAGCAGTCCAGGTAATCAACATCTGACGCGATTTCAAAACAACAAGAAGACGTTCATTTTGCATCGCCTTCACAAACTCCTCTAAATATGAATAATTCGGAAACTTTTTAATCCCTTCACTCCTCTCAAGTGTATAGACAAACTTTGTAATGAAATACCAAGGATTTTCAATGCATTTTTCAATGTCTTCAATATATTCTGTTTTCATAATTCTTATTTTGTTTATTTTTTTGCTCTGCGAATTATTTCAATAATTCTATCTGGTGTTAATTTTTCATCCGCATTTTTATCATCTTTACTTCTATTATATCTCTCAAGATAAATTTTAATTGCCCTCATATCACCCTCTTCTGCCTTTTCTATAAGCATATTTAAAACTCCAGGCAGGTGTTCCTTCATTTCAATAGCACTTTCCTTCTCCGCGATACTTAAAAGTTCTTTATCCTTCAGCCATTTATGATAAGTGTTTATGCTTATTCTAATTTCTTTTGAAATTTCATCTGCTTTCTGTTCATCCAATTTTCGTGTTTTTAAAAATTCGACAAACTTTCTTCTCTTCACCGAAAGTTTTTTAGATTTCATAATGAGTTTTTATCTTTTTACTTTTAAGATTTATTTTCAATTCCCAGTTAGTAAGCCGATAAATTTTTTGCCTATTTTTTTCAAAAGAAGATTATACCTTGAATAATGAATAATCAACGATTTCATTTCTTTGAGAATCCTTTATTGTAGTTTTGACTTCGAACTTTATATCAAACTCACGGAAAATTTTTTCTCTTAGATTATAAATCCCGGAGAAATCCTTTATTTCTAAAACCAGATTAATTTCATCTTCGAGATAATCCAATAATCCCATTTTTCCTGTAATTTCACTTTGCATAAGTTTAATAAATTTATCAAGTTCATCTGAACACTCATTATATTTATCTTCCAGCGATTCTTTTTCACTTATTAAATTAGAAATTGTTTTATTAAGTTCTTCAACTTTAGTTTTATAATTTTCAATAAAATTTTTATCGTTAATATGTTTATTAACGAATTCCTTTAGTTCGTTTAATAACTCAAGTTCCTTATCAAAGTCAAAGATTTTATTTTCTGGGTCATTAAGAGATTCAATACTGTCATCAATTTTTTGAATAAAATTCATAGTTTATACCTCCTTAAAAACACTAATTTCTTATTAAATTGTTATAATATATAATAACATTG
>CAZBIT010000398.1:0-3002 GCA_964491835.1 uncultured bacterium | reverse complement strand
TAAATTTATGCTATAAATTTTTAATGTAGGAAAGATTAATAAATTTTTAAATAAATAGTCCAATGATTTTTAGAGGAGTTTGGTATGATACATAGTAATTTGGATATTCCTTTATCACAAGTCAAAGTTAGCAGTCGTATATTAAAGGCGATTGATTTTTTAAAAAATCTCGATAAAAGCATCCCTGATGGTAGAGTTGAAATTGAAGGGAAAAATATTTATGCAATAATGGTAACAGTAAAGACCGAGCATCCGGATAAACGTTTTTATGAAGCACACAGGGATTATGCAGATGTTCAGTTTGTTATTAATGGTAGTCAGATTGTTGAATGGATGCCTTTATCCGCATTTAAAGAAGAAAAAATATATGAAGATAAAAATGATTTATATAAATTTAGACAAAATTTTTCCGGAAGTAAAATCATTTTAGGTGGCAATAATTATGCGATTTTTTTCCCCGAGGATGCACATAAGACCCTCTGTTTTATGGATGAGGAATTAACGATCAAGATTTGCGTTGTAAAGGTTCTATGTAAATAAAATTATAAAATTGTATTCAAATTAAATAATATGTAAGTAAGATTTTTATATTGGATAATAGTATATTATATCTATTTAACCAAAATAAGGTCGAGTTGTTTTTCTATTAGATTTACCTTTACGACCTGAACTTTGACTTTATTTCCAATTTTATAGGTTTTTCCTGAATATCTCCCCTTCAACGAAAATAAGTTTTCATTGAAATTGTAATGGTCGTCAATCATACTTTGAATGTGAACGAGTCCTTCTACGAGAATACCCTCAATCTCAACAAAAATTCCGTATGGTTTAACTCCTGATATTATTCCATAAAATTCATCTCCAAGCTTGTCACTTATGTATTCTAATTGTTTGATTTTGATTGCTTCTCTTTCTACTTCTTCTGCTCTCTTTTCCATTTCTGATGAGTGCTTGCATATATTTGGAAGATTTAATATCATCCTTTTAGCCATTTCCTGTTCTTTTCCCTGTTTGCATGATTTAAGTATTCTGTGAACAATAAGGTCGGGATACCTTCTTATTGGGGATGTAAAGTGAGTGTATTTTCTAAATGCAAGACCAAAATGTCCTATGTTTTTTGGAGAATATTCCGCTTTCATCATCGTTCGCAAAGTAATCTCTCCAATAAGTTTTTCTTCTGGTTTACCCTTTGATTTTTCAAGAATTTTCTGGAAACTTTTTGGCGAAGGTCTTTTTGTATCTGAAAATTTTATCCCCATTAATTTTAAAAAGTTTGCATAATCTTCAATTTTTTTCTTATCTGGTCTGTCGTGAACTCTATAAATAAAGGGGATTTTTATTTTTTTCTTTTCTGCAATTTTTTCAACGTAGTCAGTTACCGTTTTGTTCGCAAGTAGCATAAATTCTTCTATAATGTCATAAGTTTCAAATCTTGGTTCAGACGTTATTGTTTCAATAATGCCAGCAGAATTAAATAAGAATTTTATTTCAGGAAGATCAAAATCTAAACTACCATTTTTAATACGATTTTTTTTAAGCATTTTTGCAACGTCATACATCATTGAAAGCGTTTTCCCGATTTCAGAATCCTTTTTCGTCTCGAGTATTTTTTGCGCCTTCTCATAAGTAAGTCGATTTTTACTATTTATAACGGTTTCAGCGATTCTATAATTTATTAATTCACCCTTTTCGTTAATTTTCATAAAAACGCTAAATGTTAATCTATCCTTTTTTGGTTTTAAACTGCAGACGTTTTCTGATAGTTTTTTTGGGAGCATAGGTATGCATTTTTCTGGAAGATAAACACTCGTTCCTCTTTTAAATGCTTCTTCGTCAGTGGCAGTGTTTTCTTTCACATAATATGAAACGTCAGCAATATGTACTGATAGTAAAAAGTTTCCGTTGTCATATTTTTCAATGGAAACAGCATCATCAAAATCCTTTGCCTCTTCCGGGTCAATGGTGAAAATTAATTTGTCTCTCAAATCGATTCTTTTTTTAAGTTCTGAAAATGGAATGGAATCATTCAAATCTATTATTTCTTTTTTTAATTTTGCTGGGAAATCTTTTGGGAGGTCAAAAGACCTTTCTAAGATAGTGATATTGGTTTCGGATTTGTTTGGGCTTCCTAAAACTTCTTTTATTATTCCTTCGGGATTCATAAATTCAGATTCCCATTGAAAAAATTCTGCAATAATTTTTTCTCCTGGTTTAGCATTTTTGTTTTTTCCTTTTATTATGTATAAATCTTTTGTTAATTTTTCATCATCTGGTATGACATAACCAATTGATTTTTTTTCGAAGTATGTTCCGATTATCTTCTTTTTTGCTCTTTTAATAACTTCAATGACTTCACCTTCAAGAGATTTTCCTTTACGCGTGGAATAAACTTCAATTTTTACTGTATCTCCATCCATAGCGGTTTCCGTCAAACCTCGAGCAATGAATATTTCTATATTATTTGTGTTATCTGTAACAAATCCATATCCGTATTTAGTCATAGAGATTGTTCCAATCACAATATAAGGTAATTTTTTTATTCTATACGTTCTTTTTCCGACCTTTTCGATTCTTCTTTGACGTGAAAGACCTTTCAAAGTGTATCGAAGTGTTCGATAATCACTTCTGGGAAGGTTAAGTTTTCTTAGTATTTCTCTTGAACTGAATGTTATCCCTGAATTAGAATTAAGAAGATTTAAAATATATTTTTCTATATCGTTATCTTTCATATTATTAGGATATTTTTTTAATTTTACTGAATTTAATTCCTATATTTTCTGAAAATTTTTATTTATAATAAAGAGTCTGCTGAAAAAGTATATTTATAAATTTAACTGATATAAAAAATATTAAATTTTACATTGTCATTCCCGCAAAAGCGGGAATCCATATTCAGTATAAATTAAATATTTTTAAAGCGATGGGTTCCCGCTTTTGCGGGAATGACAAACTATTGTTATTTACCATATATTCACAAAATTTAAAATTTTTCCCCTTTTTCA
>CAZBIT010000397.1:0-3012 GCA_964491835.1 uncultured bacterium | reverse complement strand
CGTTATGTAAGCTCTAATATATTGCGGGTATTAGATATGCGAGTGTCTTTCCTATGCCTGTTCCTGCTTCGATAATCATAATTTTATTATTATTGAAACCATCCACAATACTCTTCAACATCTCTATTTGGCCTTCTCTGTGTTCGTAATTGTGGAGTTTTTTTGAGACAATTTCACCGGGTCTCAAAATGTCTGCAAGTTCTTCCGGGTTAAGAAGTTTCTTCTCTTTTTCTTTGTGTTTTTCTACAATAATGTAAATGTCTGAAACATTATTATTAACGATATAAACTCCAATACCCATATTCCCGAGATATGATGCAATGTTTATATCGGCATTTGATGGCTCAAGTTTTCCCGAAGGGTGATTGTGAATAACTACATTTTGAGGAGATAAAAAATCTATAATGGCAGGAACGGAAAGTTCATTTCCTCTGGCAAGAACGTCAACATCAGTTACAATACCATTTTCATCTATATATCCACAAAAAAATACTTCTCTGCCTCCACTTTCATTTATTTCTGTTCGGATGGATTCTATTACAGTTGGAGAAATATATGACTGAATTTTATTCATATCAAAATAAAATTAACAATTTTATCATCTTTAATCAAGATAATTAAATTGAGGCAAAATATAAATTGGAGATTAATTTTAAATTTTTTTGAAGATTTTATATTGATTCAGATTTTTTGTTATGAATTAATAGTACTTTCAAAAAATAGGAATCAAGGGATAGGTGCACCTGATCCTCAAATTTGTGAAAAAAAACTGTTAAATTCATAAAAAATAATGATATTTGATTCCAAAAATATTATTATTCGTTTGCATCTTGCAGAATGATATGTTAAATTGTGGTCATAAATTAGCAGAATCCTGAATATTGTCTTTTAGCAGGGAGGGAAAAATGTTACAAAAAAAGAATAAATTAAAAAGGCAAAGAAATTATAATAATTTGGGGGAAAATAATAGCACAATTTCAAGAAGAAATTTTATCGGGAAGATTGCAGGCATAGGTGCATTGAGTATGATACCCGGCTGTTCAAAAAAACCAAAAGAAGAGAAAATGCCTGTCTGGACAGGTGATTTAAAGACCGCTCCAGCACCTCCTCCAAAAATACCTGTTACATCAAAACCAAACGGGCTTAATATGATTGTAATAATAGCAGATACCTTCAGAGCCGACCATCTTGGCTGTTACGGCAGCAAACGTGTCAAAACACCTTATCTTGATAAGTTTGCACAAGAAAGTGTGGTATTTACTAATGCCAGTGCTGAAGGACTACCGACTATCCCCTGCCGAAGAGTTTATCACACAGGAAAAAGTGTTCTCCCTGAAGCAAAATGGCAACCTCTTGGTTCTGAAGATATCACATTTGCTGAAGTATTACAAAAACACAAAGTTATAACTGGATTTATTGTTGATACATATCATTATTTTAAGCCTGATTACAATTTTCATCGTGGATTTGACTGTTGGGAATGGGTGCGTGGACAGGAAACCGATAGATGGAAAAGCGGTCCCCGAGAAAAGTTCGACCCCAAAAAACATATGCCTGAACATTTGTGGAATGAGGGATATGATGGAAATATGAGACAGTATTTAATGAACACCCAGAACAGAAAAAGTGAAGAGGATTATTTCTGTGCAAGGTCTTGCAGTGCAGCAGTGGATTGGCTTGAGAAAAACATAAATAATAAGCCATTTATGCTTTTTATTGATATGTTTGATCCTCACGAACCCTGGGATGCCCCTCCGAGATTTCAGAAAATGTACAGAGATGAATACCCTTATGAAAGATATTTATTCGGTTATGGAGTGAGAAACGTAGATATTCGTTCGGATGACTTGCCCGTTATCAAAGACCTATACGCTGGCGAAGTTACATTCAGTGATTACTGCATTGGGCGTCTGTTAAAGAGAGTTGAAGAAATGGGCTTGATGAATGATACTATTATTGTATTTTCCACAGACCACGGCACTCATCTCGGTGAAGAAGGATGTGTGCAGAAAACCCCTGCTCTTCTTAATAAATGTGTCGCCCATATCCCATTAATAATAAAACACCCCGATAAAAAATTTGGCGGAAAGCGTATTGATGGTCTCGTAAGCGCGGTGGACTTTATGCCGACATTTCTTCCACTTCTCGGGATTGATGATTATAAAAATATGGATGGTGAAAATATGTGGAAATTGGTAACCGGTGATGTCCAGGCAATACACGATAATGTTTATACAGTTTTCCAGAATTTTGGGGCAGTTCATAATTTGGATTGGCACTATTTCCAGAATATCAGAGGAGATAACCCTGGGAAAGGACCCTGTCTATATAATTTAAAAAATGACCCTTATCAAACTAAAAATGTTATAAAGGAATTTCCTGATATTGCTCAGGAAATGAAGAACAGATTACAAAATCATCTGAAAATTGAACTGCCGCCAGCTAAGATATAATCCTTATTATAAATTTTTTTTAAAGAAACTTAGATTGTTTTCTTTTATAAAATGAGGAAAGAAAAAGGAAATGACTTCAACGTTAATGCCAAAATTGTGGTCGAAAATGGTAAAATAACAGGCAAACTACCCGGAAGAATTATATATGGACCGTCAAAAATAAACTAAATATTATTACTTCCTAAAATAAGGTTTAAAGATTTTTATTCGGAAAATTACGACTGTATAATCAAAAACAGCAGAATCTTTGACGGCACAGGGAAAGCATAATATAAAGCTAACAAAAGTATTGTAAAAAACAAAATTATAAAAACAGGAGTAAAACAATGAAGGTAAAGTTAGTAATCTTAAAGCCCGGTGAACACTGGCTTTCTGATAAACCGGTAGAGGATGGATACTGGGGTTTTGTAAGATGTAAAAAGGATTACGAAGATGAAAAGTCCACTTTGCGTAAAGAATTTGAGGAATTGATAGGAGATTTAAAAAAAGAAGGTAGAAATATTGAACTTTTACCTGGAATATTGGAGATTAAAAGAGAAGATGATGCAATAGAGAATTT
>CAZBIT010000396.1:0-3013 GCA_964491835.1 uncultured bacterium | reverse complement strand
GGTGGTACATGGCAAGGGTTCACTCCTGGGCAAGATGCGCGGTGACCATTGGCAGAAGTTTGCCAACCTGAGGCTGCTTTTAGGGTACATGTACGCCCAGCCCGGTAAGAAACTATTATTTATGGGTGGGGAATTCGGTCAATGGATAGAATGGCGAGTAAATCATAGCCTCGATTGGAATCTCTTGGAATACGAATCACACAGAAAACTTCAACATTATGTAAAAGATTTGAACCTCATATATCAATCGGAACATTCCCTCTATGAACTCGACTTTGAACACACGGGTTTTGAATGGATTGACTTTCGCGATGTGAATCACAGCATTATTTCATTCGTACGAAAAGCAAAAAATCAAAGGGATTTTTTAATACTCGTCTTCAACTTTACTCCTGTCCCACGATTTGGATATAGAATAGGTGTTCCAAAACATCATTTTTACAAGGAAATATTAAACAGCGACTCAGAAGTTTATGGTGGAAACAACTTCGGAAATAAAGGCGGTATTATGGCTGAAGCAATCCCCTGGCACGGAAAACCATTTTCCCTTAACCTTATTCTTCCTCCTTTGAGCGTTCTTATATTCAAACCAATTATTCCATAATTCAATTTTTGTAAAAATAATTCCAATTCATAAATAAAAAAAATTTTCATTATTTTTACATTATCCAATTTTCTAACAAAATGTGTAACATTTTATCTATTTCATTCGTTATATAAAATAGAAGATGGAACAAAACCAATTCATAAATATTGTAAACGATTACAAAGATTTGATTTATAATCAGGCATATTACTTTACTAACAATAAACAGGATGCTGAAGACATTACACAAGATGTTTTAGTAAAACTCTGGCATAATTTCTCTACATTAAAAAAGAGGTTCGTCAAATCATGGATAATTAAAGTTACTCGAAATACCTGTATCGACTCTATCAGAAAGAAAAAAGAAAATGTCTCAATAATATATGACAACAATGAAGAAGAAATTCCCATTGGGGAAAGCTTAATAGACCTGAGACCAAACCCAGAACAAAAAGCAATTTCAAATGATATAAATGAAAACATTACTAAATTAATTGGTCGTCTTCCAGATAAAATGAGAAGCATTATAATTATGAAAGACGTTCAGGATTTAAAATATGATTTTATTGCACAAACTATGGATTTGCCATTGAATTCCGTTAAAGTATACCTTCATCGCGGAAGGAAACTTTTATTAAAATATTTTTTAAGTCATTTTAAAAATGAATTGGAGTAAATATATATGACCTGTAAAGAATTTGACGACATAATCACAAATTATATAGATGATAAAATTACCGAAAATCAAAGAATCGAAATAACCGCTCATTTAAAACAGTGTGAAAAATGCAAAATCTCTTTCAATTATTACAAAAAAATTGTGGATAAATTACACTCTCTGCCACAAGAAAAATGTCCTGATTCAGTTATTGAAAAAGTGTTTCATACAGTAAAAATAATTGATTCAAAACCATCTTTTCTTTCAAATATTTACTATGCAATCTTAGAAAGACATTCTTGGAAAGTCAGTTTTGCACTTGCGATACTAATTTTGGGAATTTTTATTTTTTATCCACAATTCGAACATAAAAAGCCCGTTCAACAACAATACACAACAGAAGAAATTGAAAAAGCCAAAAATGATGTCGAATTAGCATTAAGTTATTTTTATTATTATACCTCTAAAACTGAAAAATTAGTTGAAAAAGAAATATTGCCAGATTATTTAACGAAACCAATAAAAACAATTTTAAAACAATTTTAAATGGAGTATAAACAATGAAAAAATTATCTTTATTTTTTGTATTTTTAATTCTATTGTTATCCAATGTACCTTACGTTTTTTCACAGGAAACCGATGACTTCAAAAATTACCCAAATTACGTTGACTTTAGTCAACTTGATTTCTTTAAAAATCACGAAAAGAAAGTGGAAGTTTATCTCAGGCCTCCACTTTTAAAATTTGCCGCAAAAGCTGCTTTAAAAGAAGACCCGGAATTGTCCAACTTATTAGAAAATATTAAACTGATATCAGTTAATGTTTTCGAGATAGATGATAAAATTATTCAGGATATAAAAATCATTATCAATGATGTATCAAAAAAATTAAAATCTAAAAACTGGGAAAACGTAGTAAGTGTCAAGAATGAAAAGGACTATGTTGAAATTTATACTCAAATCATTGAGGACAAATTTTCTGGTATAGTAATTATGACTGTTAATGGCAAAGAAGCGGTCTTTGTTAATGTCATTGGCGATATTCGACCTGAACAGTTGGAAAAATTAGGCGGAAAATTTAATATTCCCAATCTAAAAAACATCGATACAGAAAAACAAAAAGAAACCGATAAAGGAATAAAAAAATGAAAAAAATATTTTTTCTCTTATTGGGGATAACTATAATTTCTATTAATGGATGCACTACGAAAGAATTCAACGATATACAGTATGAAATTGAAAACCAAATCTATCCTACAGAAACAAAAACATATTTTAAAATAAACGTTGGAAATGTCTTACTCTTTCCCTTTAAAACTATCGTTAATCTTATTGACAGACAAGATAAAGCAAGTCCATTCGTAAATGAAATTACAAAAGTTCAAGTGGGTATTTACAAAATAAAAAAAGATGACAAAATCAACCAACTGAAAATCCCTAAAAATATTGAAAAAATCTTAAATGACCTAAAATGGCAAAAATTTGTCGTAGTAACTGAGAAAAACGATTGTGTCGAATGTTATTTCAAAGAAATCAACAAAAACAACGCAAGCATTTATGTTATTATTATAGACAAAAATGAATCGATGATTGTTATCACCGAATTAAGAGGAAATCTTATTACTATTATTGAAAAAGCCATTCAAGAATATATTCCAAAGAATATATCATAGATTTAAACGTTAAGTATAAATAATAATTTTCACGCAACGAATTTTAAATTTACTCAAATCATAAAAATCTGCACTTAAAAAATTCAGGAATTTTCAT
>CAZBIT010000395.1:0-3023 GCA_964491835.1 uncultured bacterium | reverse complement strand
ATTAGATATAAAGGTGATTTGAAATTGAATATTATATATAGGATTTCACAAAAATACTTTACAAAAAAAATAGGAATTAACAAGCATATTTGCTTAAATTAATCCTTACTCTTTTTCTATCCTTACCCAAAAACACTTCCCACTATTTATAAGGCATTTTGATTACAAACTCCATTCCTCACGAAAATTGGTGTATTTCTTGGCATTGGGAAATTTTTGGAAACTCGCAGGCACAATATTATCAATATAAACGACTCCCTCAGTTACCACCAAGAATGAGAGGTAATCCGTTCTTCCCGCTGCCGATAACAACAATTTTTGTATTTTGTGAATTAGCTAATTTTTCAGTGGCTTCAATCCCTTTCCATTCTAATAACTGTTGGCTGATTCCTTGTGAGACAATTTTTTGAAAATCGGAGACACCCTGCGCTTCAATCCTTTTCCGTTCCGCCTCCTGCTTTTCTTTTGTCAAGACGAACTCCATACGCTGGCTTTCTTGTTCTGACTTGAGTTTCTCTTCAATAGAGTTAGTAAGTCCGGGTGGTAAACCAATCCTTCTCAACAAAATTGATTCAATAACGATACCGCGGGGAGCAATGAGTTTCTCAAGGTCCTTTAAAATAATATTGGCAAGCATTTCTCTCTCTGAGGTATATAGCGCTTTGGCTTCATAACCCGCAGTAACACCTCTTGATACCGACCTGAAATTAGGTTCAAATATAATCTCACTATAATTTGTCCCAATTGTTTTATAAACCGCACCTGCTTTCTCTGGGTCAAGATGCAGAAGTCCGCTGATTTCCAGCGATACAGTAAGACCTTCTTTTGATGGAACCTCCATCACCTCTTTTACCTCTTGTGTCTTGATGGAAAATTTTATTATCTTGGCTAAAGGATTCCTCATATTGATACCTGCCTTTAATGTATTGTCTGAAACCGTTCCAAAAAAATCGATGACGCCCACATGTCCTGCAGGTATTACAACAAAAATCTGCGAAAAAGCCAACAATGCAGATAAAATTAAAGCAATCTTACTAATTTTTGAGAGATTTCCTAAGTCATAGCTTCTGAACTTATTCAAATTTAGCAAGACAAAAAGGAACACAATAGCTAAACCGAGAAAAAATAAGAATAACATATGTTACCTCCTTCTAAATATATATATAATTTATAGTATACAATATATTTATTAAAAATCAAGAGAAAGATTATATTGTATAATAAATATATTTTTGTGTATATTATTAAATTATTATCTATTAATTTGTAATATGTTTCATATTCTGTCATAAAGCAGAATAATTTAATTAGAATATTAATATTTGAATACAAATATTTTATAAGGAGTTTTAATTTTAATGCAAAGAGTATTTTTATCCTCCAAATTTGTCACATTCTGTCACATTTTGGCAAAAAAATAGCCCAACAGCATAAACATATTAAGCTACTTAATATCTTGTTATTATTAATGTTTTAATAGTGGGCAGTAAGAGGACTCGAACCTCCGACCTCCTGCTTGTAGGACAGATGCTATATTATTTTCAAACTAATTAGTAACTCATTAAAAATAAACATAACAGTGTATGGCTTAATTTATTTATAATGCAACCAAAGTCACGAAAGCCACCATTTAACACCAAAAATAGCAAGAATTGGTAGGGAGGAAAAATCATTTGATAAATAGAAATTTATACAAACATATGATTGGTTTAATGTTTACTTATCGCCAATCTTTTTCTCAGGATTATCCGAAGGTTATTTATTTTTTTACTTTCTGACATTTTTTAAATAAAGCACAGCATCGCCGATAAAAGGAGCTGAGAATGAAAAAGTTTCTTCATCAACTTCCACTCTTCCAGTTTTTTCCACTGCTCCTGAATTTGGATTAAACCATTCGTATGCATATTCTCCTTTATTAAGATTAACCGTAAAAGATGAATCCGGAGCCGGCTGGTAAACAAGATATTCCGAACCGGGGTTTGCAAGACAGTATGTTGTCGAAGAAAGTTCATTATGGGGCACTGCTTTTAACAAATTTATTTTTTCTGCATAGGTGCGGGTATATCCCAGATTTTTACGATTTGGGTCCCATTGGGGGTCAAACGGTTTACCTTGCACCACACCGTTATAAGGATCCATAAAAAGAGGATTCAGCCCTCTAAGAAAACTTTTCCAAACCCATACCTGATTCCCTCCTCTTCCCCATAAATGGTCGGTATCAGTTAAAATAACTTTACTCCCATCTCCTGCCGGAGGATTATCACGGTAACCACCTTCTGAGTTAGGTGAAATCCACTCAGCCGGACTTTTAAATAAATCTTTATTACTGCCTCCTTTGTACTGGAAAGTCATTCCAACAGGATGCTGTTTTGGTTTCTTTTTTTCATAATCGTGAATAAAGTTAATCATATGATACTGCCACTCTGTGGATTGTGAGTGACTTTCGTTAGATATTTCGTATAGAACATTATCTAAATCATTTATTGTATCGATTACTTTTTTGACATATGCTTCCTGCAAAGAAGTGATATTACTATTTGATAATGTATGTATTTCAAGCCCTTTTCCATCACCATTTAAATCGCCATTTATGCCATTAATATTGTTATCGGGATGAAAGGGATGACTTTCCCAGGCACCGGGAGAAAACTGCATTCCCCATCCTTCAAACAGCATAACCGAAACATATAAACCGCGAGCAAGAGCGGTTTCGAGTCTGGAACGCAATCGCTTAAAGTAGTCATTATTAAATTTGTTTAAATCAAATTTTGGTTTGCCATCCAATGCTTTTCCGGGTCCTGCCCGAGCCCAAGGAAGAGGATAAATCGTGTGAAGTTTATTTTCACCGTTTCCTTTTGTATCCCAAGTACTCAACTCCCAAGTCCATAAGCGGATAAAATTATGCTTATATTTTTGCATCCAATCAAGATATGAAATAAAGTCGAAAGGTTCAGGCGGGTCTGACGGGCTGATGTCGAGCAGATTTGACCACGTATGAGACCCTGTAAGGTAGATTATTTTAC
>CAZBIT010000394.1:0-3044 GCA_964491835.1 uncultured bacterium | reverse complement strand
GTTTATTGTCGAATTCTTTGATATTCCAATCGTATCAAATTTAATAATTGCTCGATAAATGCTCAAATTATCGACTATTAGTTCATTTGAATAGGATTTGGCTTCACTTTCTACTAAATACGTATCCATTTCAGGATAAAACGTTAAAGTAAGTTCTCCAGCCTCTGTATTACCTGTTATTGTTAAATATGGAATTTCAAATACGTTTTCTTTAGAAAAATATCTCTTTATAAAATTAGCATTCTTAGAATCTATCATTATTCCTTTATTAGAAGTTGTGTCTGAATACCATTTTTGGATTAAAATTGGAGGAATTGTAATTGAATCAACCGATGTCTGACTTAATGAAAAAGTTGTAACCTTAGATGTATTATATGTTATTCCTTGATTCGTATTTTCGTCCCAATCTGATTTAATTTCATAAATAATACCCTCAAATCCTTCGGTAGTTGTGCTTTCCACATCATAAGGTTTTAAAACCAAAGTGGCACTATTTATTGTCTTAAATTCACCTGATATTTGAAACTTAATTAATATTTTTAATGTATAGTCCCCAATTTTCCCTAATAACAATTTGTCTCTACTGCCAAATTTCTTTTCACAAATCAAATTTTCATAATTTGACGGATATACAGTTGTAGAAAAAACCATATTGCTTATCTTCCTGAAAGGAAAATCGTTTCCAGTAATGTTCTTATCACCAGAACAAGATAAAACAAAAGGTAAGATTAAAATTATTTTAAATATAAATTTATTCATAATCTTTAAATTTAATTATAATTTTAATTTAAGTCAATTATTTTTTATCAAACTATTCAATATATAATTTATATTTTATCAATTATTTATTTTATTTTTAAAAATATTATCTTTATTTTTAATATTTTTTACCAGAATGAACTTCTTTAATTATAATTTCCACTGCTTCTAACAAATTCTCAGCAATAAAATTTGGTTTCTTAATGTTGTTTTCATTTATTTTTTTTAATGATTCTTTTCCATATCCAGTTAAAACTAATATAGTTTTCATTTTAGAATTAAAGCCTGTTTCAATATCTGATACCTTGTCACCTACGACAAAAGAATCATTTAAGTTTAGTTTAAAATGCTTTAATGCTTCAAGAACCATTCCAATTTTTGGTTTTCTGCACTGGCAATCTATGCGGTATTTATCGATAGTTCCTTCTAAATGGTGAGGACAAAAATATATGGCATCAATAATTGCTCCATCTTTCCACAATAAATCTCTCATCCTTTTATGAATTGAATTAATCGTGTCTTCGGTACATAAACCTTTTGCAACACTTGCTTGATTTGTAATTACAATTACTTTTAAACCCAACTCATTAAGCTTCTTTATGGCGGTTGAAGAATACCTATATAATGAAAAATTATCAACCGCATTAATATAACCCGTTTCTTCAGATATTGTTCCATCTCTGTCAAGAAACACTGCAATTTCACTTTTTTCTATTATCATTCGTCAATCTCCCAACATTCTTATATATAAAAATGAATTGGAAGTTCCAAAATAAAAAAGTCAGGTAGAGATATAACCTGACACAAAAATTATTGAAAAAAACTCTTACAAAAATAAGTAATTTTATTTTTGCATTTTCAATGCAGAAGAGTATACTTTTATATACTTTTTTGCATTGTTTTCCCACAAAAATTCTTCTTTCATTCCATTTTTCTGAATAATTCTCCATATACTTTCATTTTGAAATAGTTTTGAGATATATTCAAGTTTTTGAACTATCTCCTCAGAGGAATAATTTTTAATAATAAAACCGTTTCCAGTCATACTGTTTTTATGAAACTCAATTATCATGTCTGAAAATTCACCAATGTTCCTAATAACAGGCACAGTACCATAATTCAAGCAGTGAATTGGATTAAAATCTTCATGATAAAACAAAAAAGGCAATAACAATACATCACATCCTGCAATAATTATATGTATAAATTTAGCGTCATCAGTAGAATAGAAACTGAAATTTTTAGAATAATGTTCTTTATATTTTTTTAAATTTATGATTCCTTTTTTATCAATTTTTCCAACAACGACAATTTGAATATTTAGATTTTTAAAATATTTAACAACATTGCCAAGAACATTAAAAAATTCAGAATCATTCTTGTTATAAATCCAGCCTAAAAGTAAAAAATCTGGTTTTAAAGGAAGTCCTACTTTAGTCAATAAAGATTTTTTATTTTCATTTTTATTATGAATCGTTTTTAAATTATATTCCATAGTAATATTCTTATCAATCTCAGGATTCCAAGTAGAATAATCAACGCCTTGCGTTATATTGACAATTTTATCTTTCCTATTTTTTAAAAGATTGGTAAAATCATTCAAGGACTTATATATTTCTTCAAACTGTTTTACGTAATTTTCACTGTTTGTGGTTATATAATCAGAAAAGATTATTCCAGCTTTTAAAAAACTAAATTGTCCATTAAATTCTGTGCATTTTTCATCATAATTTTTGTCATCAATTAAACCTGCTTTTTCAAGCAAGTTCCTTTCAAAACATCCCGGCTCGTGAAAGTTATGAATTGTAAAAATCGAAGAAGTTTTACAGAAAAATTTATCATTTTTATAGATAGTTTTCAGATATAATGGAATTAATCCAGTTTGCCAATCATTGCAATGTATAATATTAGGTTGCCAGCATAAGAGTTTTAATGTTTCCAAAATCCCTTTTGAAAATAATACAAATCTATTGGCATTATCAGAAAAATCCCCTTTCTTTTTTTCATTAATATAAAGTCCATTTCTGTTAAAATAAGGTTTGTAATCCAGAAAATATATCTGAACTTTCGAATTTGGTAAAAAAGCAGATTTTACGCTAATTTTTTTTTCTTCATCCCCGATTGGTATTCCAATTTCTTTCAACCTTATAACATCACGAAGTATGAATTTTCTTTCGTTAATACTTTTATACTTCGGCATCATAACTCGAACTTCATGTCCGAGTTCTCTTAATGCTAATGGAAGTTGGTAAGAAAAATCTGCTAAAATGTTTGTTTTTACAAAT
>CAZBIT010000393.1:0-3047 GCA_964491835.1 uncultured bacterium | reverse complement strand
TCTTTGCTATTTTCATTACCAATACCTCTTTATCAGTGAGACCATAAGGATTTCTGCCAAGTCGTATGGAACCATCCTGTTGCATCTCCCTTCTGTTTGCACCGACGGAAGAATAGCCAGTTCCAATTCCCATCTGAACCGGATTCAGATTGTTCAGTGCTTCCCGAATGACGTTAATCAATTTATTTTTCAAATTTTCTGTATATGCCAAATTGTTTGGATAGCCTTTTTCTTTATCAATACTTAGAGTTGGTGCGCTATGAGTGTGGATGCCTGCCAATAAAAGTTCAGAGGGTTCGAGGTTAAAAGTTGAAAGAATATCTTTTTGACAATAGTTAAAAGAGCCCCCATAAAATCCAATTAAGTCAGTAGAAACCAAAACGAGTCGCTTTCCATTGTTTTCAAATGCGACTGCACGAGCATAAAGATTGTCATGAACGCCTGTTGAAGGTTCTTTTCTTCCAGCGTATCCCGACATCATAACCGGTTTATCAGGCGTAATATCAATTTTTGCAATACCTGCACGAAGAGTTCCCCCTTTCTCTTCAGATTTAATTCCTTTTTCTGTTAAAAATAGAAATATGAAAAATGCTACAAAAATAAAAAATATTTTTTTTGTATTCATCTTTTTCTCCTTTAATCATATTGATAAATTAAAAAAAATTTATGTTAAAAAATATTAATTGTCAATTTATTTTTTATTTATGCCGTATTTTCAGAGGAATCATTTTTCAAGTTATAAATAATGTGTGATTTTCTGATAAACTTGCACAATGGAAATCTTTATATGTTATATATTGTTTTATTTTTGTATTTATAGTACGGATAGATTGAATGAAAGGATATTAAAATTATTAAAGTGAAATAAATCACTTATTTAATGTTAGATTTTTAAGTTTATATGGCTGTCTTCTTCAGATTTCGTTACTTCTTCGCTTACTTCTTTCATAACTTCAGTATATTCTTTTTTATTTTTCTTATTTCTTTCAAATGATTTCTTTTTAGGATTATCGAAATTTGATAATATTGGATTAATCCGATTAAATAATAGAGATTCTGAAAAATCAAACATTTTATTCACCCCCAGTCTATAAACATCATAATTAACTCCCCAATTTTTTTATCGGAAAAAATTGTTAATATCTTTAATATTATGAACTTAATTGTATTTTGTTTTTAAGAAAATTTTATAGAAGTTTTTGTGTCAATATAGGATAAATAGATTAAAAAGTTAGCAAAAAATGGTTAATTTGAGAGATTATGTTAATTAAAATTTTCCTTTTCCTGTTGTAATTATGTAAATAGTTGTGAGGAGTATTATAATATCGAGTTTAAATGAAAGATTATTAATGTAACATAAATCATATTGGAGTTTTTTAATTACATCTTCTATATTTGAATCATATTTATGTTTAATCTGAGCCAATCCTGTTATACCCGGAAGAACCTTATACCTGTGTGTATATAGCGGAATAATTTTCTCGAATTTATCGATAAAAAAAGGCCTTTCTGGTCTTGGACCAATTAAACTCATTTCACCCTTTAATACGTTAATAAGTTGTGGCATTTCATCTATTCCAAATTTTCTAATAATACTGCCGACTTTGGTTATTCTAAGGTCATTTTCAATTGCCCAAATAGGTCCGGTATACTTTTCTGCATCATCTATCATTGAACGGAATTTGTATAACTCAAATTCCTTTCCGTTTTTCCCAATTCTTTTTTGTTTGTAAATGACGGAACCGGGCGATTCAATTTTAATTAAAATAAATACTGAAAGCCATAAAGGTGAAAATAAAATTAGTAGGAATAAAGAGAATAAAAAATCAAATGTTCTTTTAAATATAAAATAAACCTTATACTTCTTTTCTAAAAATATATTTATTGAATATAATTTTAATATATCCTCATTATTTCTAATGTTCGTTTCTTCAAAGTTGTCTATAACGTTTTTTTGTGAAGGTTTTTTGCTGGTGTGAATGTCAGATATAACCTGGTTATTTATTTTTCTCAATAATGTATTCTCCGTGTTATTGGATGGAAAGTTATTATTTGTAATTAATCTAACAAAATATAATAGATTTAAATTAAATATCAATTAATATTTGGTTAATATTTAATTTATTTTTAGAATTATTCTATAAGAATTTCCAATCTCATTGCGTATAAGTTATTATTTTTAATTTAATAAATTATTTTATAATTATCAAACAATTTTATAATAATAATATTTTGAACAGTAAATTATATTAAGTTTCACTATTGAGAAATTTTTTTTGAATTTTTATGTATAAGGAATTTCTTGTATATGTGTATATTTTTTATTAATTTTAATTAAAAGTTAGAATACTAATGTTAAATTCTAAAATTTTATGCTTGATATAGGAAGAAATAACGAGATTGATGAATTATTGAACAGGATTTTACCTTTTGTTAGTAAACCATCCCGATATATCGGTGGAGAGATAAATTCAATACAAAAAAATTTCAAAAATACCAAGATTAAAGTAATCCTTGCATTTCCAGATATTTATGAAATTGGGATGTCCTATTTTGGGTTTCAAATTCTTTACAATATTTTAAATAGTGAACCTGACATTCTTACGGAACGAGTATTTGCACCCTGGATTGATATGATTGAAATAATGAAAAAATATAATATACCTTTATTTTCACTTGAATCCAAAACACCTTTAAAATATTTTGATATAATTGGATTTACACTCCAATATGAACTTCATTATACCACGATTTTAAAGATGATTGAATTATCAGGTATAAATGTTAAAAGAGAAGAAAGAAATCCAGAAGACCCCATAATATTTGCAGGTGGTCCGTGTGCCTTCAATCCTGAACCATTGGCTGATTTTATTGATGTTTTTTTGATTGGTGATAGCGAAGAATCTTTTAAAAATATTGTTCATTTTATTGCAGAAAATAAGAAAGAAAAAGAAAAAATTCTTGATGAATTAACTAAATTTGAAGGAGTTTATGTTCCAAACTTTTATAATTATACAGATAACCAAAGAATTGTTTCTATAAAAGAG
>CAZBIT010000392.1:0-3063 GCA_964491835.1 uncultured bacterium | reverse complement strand
ATTTATATAACTAAAAATACTAATGCTTTCAAAATATACAAAAAAGTAAGGGTGTAATTATGAAGATAAAAATCGGTCAGGGAGAGATTTCCATAATTAAGGGAGACATTACAGAACAAGAAACGGACGCAATAGTCAATGCAGCAAACAACCATCTCTGGATGGGAGGAGGAGTTGCTGGTGCAATAAAAAGAAAAGGTGGAATCATCATTGAAAAAGAAGCGGTCTCAAAGGGACCGATAGAAGTCGGTGAAGCAGTTATCACAACTGCTGGAAATCTAAAAGCAAAATACGTAATTCACGCCGCGGGGATGGGACAAGAACTAAAAACCGACGAAACAAAAATAAAAAATTCAACTTACAATTCCCTAAAATTAGCAGAAGAAAACAAACTCTCTTCTATTTCATTCCCCGCAATCGGAACGGGTGTTGGTGGATTCTCATCGCAAAAATGTGCTAATATTATGCTCAAAGTCGCGGTAGATTTTCTTCAAAACGCAAAAAACTTAAAAAACATTGTTTTCGTCCTGTATGACGAACAAACTTTCGATGCTTTTAATAATGAACTAAAAAATATGTTTACCGCTCACAAATAATAAGTTTATGAAAACTCAAAAAAACAATAAAAAAAAAGAGTTCGTTGGCATTTATTTTAAATGCTGTAATGTTTATTCAAGAATCTACATAAACAAAAAGGAAACCGCCTTTACTGGCTGGTGTCCCAAATGTGCAAAAAAAGTGGAAATCAAAATCTCACATACTGGCTCTACTGAAAAATTTTTTGAAGCAGAATAAATAATAATCCAAAAACTAAATATTTAAAAAACTATGAATAAAATAGGAATAATAATTTTTTCAACATTCATAGGATTTCAACAAAACTACGTGTCAAACCATTACGAAGATTTTCAAAGAATAATGCGAGTGGGAAAAACAAAATAACTCAAAAATTATTTGGATTCATTATTTTATTCTCCCATTACCCCTTTTTTTCTCTTATATTCTTTTATTGCGTCAATAAACTTTTTCCCGTAAAGTTCCATTTTTGTTTTCCCGACGCCTTTTAGCTTTTCCATCTCTTCTTCATTTTCAGGTATATGCGTCGCCATTTCCTGCAGTACTTTATCTGGAAATATTTGAAACGTTGGAAGATTTAAGCGTTTTGCAACTTTTCTTCTTATTATTCTTAATTCCTCAAATAGAACCATATCATATGGTTTATCCGTTCTCCTATCAATAAATTTCGGAAGATTTATTTCAAATATCTCATCGTCTCTTATAACATTCCTACCCCAATGCGTCAGTTCAAGCGTTGGATATATTCCTCTGCTAACGGAAATGTATCCATCGCTAATTAAATTATTTATGTTTTCTTTAATAATCTTTCTATCAAGTTCTTTAAGAATTCCAAAGGTAGTGGCATTTTCAAGATTAAACAATTTAACTTTTCTCACTTGATTGCCTTTTAATACGTCAACGATAGTATTTGACCCAAACTTTTCCCTTAATTCCGCTATGCATTTTAGGATTATTTTTATAAAATTCGTATCATATTTTTTTAAAGCCAATTCTTTTTTATATCCGACGCAAACATCGCAAATTCCGCATCTCTCATACATTTCCTCATCACAAAAGTAAGAAAGAATATAATTTTTTCTGCATCCCTTTGAAAATACGTAATCCTCCATAACCTCAAGTTCGGAAAATGCACGAATTCTTTTTTCTGAATCCTTTTCAGGATACATTCCCCTTATTTTCTCTTCACATTTAAACAAATCATTTGCAGTATATAGAATTATACAATAACTTTTTTTCCCATCCATTCCAGCAATACCCGTTTCATAATAGTATTCCGTCAATGATAATGGAATAGTATAATGAATTATAAATCTTAAATCTATCTTATTGATTTTTTTATAATATTCCTTTGTAGTTATTAATGCATTGATTTTCCCATCATAAAATTTATTTTCCACTCCATCCATACTTTTTGAATTATTTATGAATAATTCACACGATACACCCTCTTTACTAAGAAAAGAATGAATCTCATCAGCATCCTTATTTGAATCTACGAATATTATACCTGACCCTTTTACCTTCATAATTACATTAATTACTTTCTCTAATTTATCTTCACCTTTAATAACCATACAACATAGGTTTGGTTTATCGAAACCTCTAACAAAAACCTTCAACCCTTTTAAATGAAGATTGTCAATTAAATCTTTTCTAATTTCAGGAGAAGGATTGGAAATGAGAATAATCATAGGAATTTTCAATATATCTACTAAATTCTTCTTTGTAATTAAAAGGTCATCGTAAAAATTATCATATTCAAATCCCAAAATCATTGAATTAATTGTTAAATTTGAAAAATCTTTTAACTTATTTAACATTTTAATATCATTAAAAATAAGGAATTTATAAAATCCTGCATTTATGTTTTTATAATTATCCTCTAAATCTTTATTTTTATTAATAAAGATATAAGGAACTCCCATCCTTTTAAGTAATAAAATTTGATTATTTAAAGTATTTTTAAAGGGAGAAAATATTAAACCTGTCCCATCTAAAATTATAGTTGGTATAATGAAGCAAATATATTTTTTTACAGATGGGGGCATAACTAATAATGAATTATTCTTAGAAAGTATTATTTTAACAACATTCTCCTGCCAAACTTCCAAATTTGGCAGTCCCGAATATCTACTTATTGTTTCCTTTATAAGATGTTTAACTTCTTTCGAACTATACTTCACTCTCTTCTCCATAATAATTTAACCATTTAAAACCTAAAAGTAGTAATATAAATAATTAAGATTATAATAATTAAGAAATTATATGAATAAAATTAATGATGATTTAGGGACAACCACTAAGGTTGTCCTTACATAAAAATTATACTACTTATTTTTTATATCACAATTTTCAGGTAAAACATAATGAATAATACAAAACTATACATATTTCTTCAAGAAATATTTTTTATTTTTATTATTTATTTATAAATTTTATATTTAAATACATAATTTTCTATGGAATAAAAATAATTTAAAAAAG
>CAZBIT010000391.1:0-3072 GCA_964491835.1 uncultured bacterium | reverse complement strand
CAGGAAGGATTGATATTATTTGGTTGTATATGGTTATGGGCAACAACATTTAAGAGAGATTAAAATTATGAAAATTTTTAACAAAAATGAATTTAACTCTTTTTTAGTTTTTCCTGACTTTTTTCGATATTCTTTTACAAACAACCAATTTTAAAAAATATTAAGAGTTCTAATCTTACAATTTCTTTATTGTAAAATTTCCCGAAATTCACTCCATCTTTTGCGCAGTGAATCCAGAATTTCTTTATTATCTTTAATCTTAACAATATTACGTTCTTCATAAGGGTCATTTTTAAGGTCATATAATTCCTCATAGACCGGTTTTGGGTCAATATAACGAATATATTTCCATCGTTCATTTCGGACTCCTTCGCTCTTTGGAATTAACGGATGTTCAAAAAGGTGTTCATAGAAAAAGTCCTGTCTCCACTGTTCTTTTTTACCATACATTAATTCTCGGAGACTATTTCCTTGCATTGTAGTTGGAATATCCAAACCAATAAGGTCAAGTATGGTGGGAGCTATGTCGATGTTTAATGTCATTTCTTTCATCCGTTTTCCTCGTAAATTTTCTGGAAATCTCGGGTCATATATTATTAATGGTGTGCGAATTGATTCTTCATACATAAACCATTTATGAGAAAGCCCACGTTCTCCTAAAAAGAAACCATTATCGCTTGATAAAATTATGATTGTATTACTATCTAACTTCAATTTGTTCAATTCATCAATGATTTTCTTTACGACTTCATCAACTCCATAAATTAATCGATAGTATCCTTTGACCATTTCCTGATATTTTTCTGGCGTGCTAAAAAGAATTTTCCACCTTTCCCGTCCTTCGGTATTTTTCAAAAAGTCAGGAAGAGCATTAAAATATTTAGGGTCTGCCATTTTGGGAACTGGAATAGTAATATCTTTGAATAACTCTTTATGAATCGTGTCATAGAGGAATTGTCTGGGGTCTTCGTCTTGAACATGAGGTGCTTTGAAACTTATAGATAGACAAAAAGGTTTATTTTTTGAACAACCATCTAAAAATTCAATTGCCTGCCTGCCCATAATATTTGTCAAATGAACCTGTTTGCCATTTTCTATATGAAAATATTGACCCTGCCCGGGAAATCCCTTAAAATAATCAAACTCCTTTTCAGGTAAATTATTTCCCACGCCCCATTTCCCGATAAAACCGATACGGTAACCGGCATCTCTCATTATTATTGGATACGTCTGTGAAAGTGCGGAAGGAGAAAAGTCAGTGCTAAAATCATAGATTTTATGTCGGCGCATATATTGTCCGGAAAATATGCTTGCACGACTTGAAGCACAAATTGATGTCGTAACAAAATTATTATCAAAAATCACACCATTTGACGCTAAACGGTCTATATTTGGAGTTTTTGCAATTGGATTTCCCATACATCCCAACGAATCCCAACGCTGGTCATCAGTTAAAAGAAAAATGACATTAGGCATTTTAGGAGACTTTTCTTTTTTTGCACAAGAATTTAATAAACCAATGGAAGAAACGTAAATCCCCGCTACTCCAACTTTTTTAATAAACTGTCTTCGGTTTAATTTCCCTAAATTTAACTTACTTTTCATATTCATTTTTGCTTTATTTTTTTATGTTAAGTTAAGTAATTTATTTACTGTTAATAAAAATTATCAGTTTAAAATTAATGACAGATTACACTAAAAATCAATAATATCTTATATTGATTAATTCAAATTATTTCTCAATCACTAAAAAATCTTCAAACAAACCATAACCAACAAAATTATATTTATCGCCACCTGGTTGCTTTTCTGGATAATTATCCCAACTCCAAGGCGACGTTCTACCCCATTCTTGACTATGATGCGGACCCAACAAATTTCTCAAAGAACCATAAACGATAACCGTTATTTCATTATTGCCGCTATTTAACTTATCTGAAATATCCAAACTATATGGAGGCCAGGCGATAATTCCAGCATATTTATTATTAACCTGCACTTCAGCCATTGTGCCGTGCCATTTATTTAATTTTACTAAATACTTCTTATCTTTTGAGGAAATATTATATACCTTTTTATACGCTACACAATCTGAATAAAAAGGAATACCTTGTTTATTCCACTCACCAAGTGACAATGATGACGACTTTACCAATCCCCAACCCTTGGGTCGTGATTTCAGATTAAAATCTCCTAAAACATAAACGCACTCTAATTCAGCGTTAATTGTAAATGGAGAAACTTTTAGTGTTATAAAATTTGTTCCCGTAACCACATATTTACCTATGTCAAAAATTGCAAAAGAATAATCTTCTAACCAACGCTCACCAGAACGGGGTTCAACAGAATGTCCATTAATAGAGAACTTGAAAATATTTGGTTGTTCGGCAACCGCCATCAGTGTCTCTTTATTAACTCCTCTATCTACGTCAAAGGAATAAGATACTTCGTAACCTGAATTTGCTGGGAATTTATCTAAATCAAGAATCTCCGTTTTATACTGGCAGCCAAATCTCCAGGGATTATCATTCATACCGTAGAATTGATATACTTTTCTATGTGCTGAAATATGATACAGTCCTTTTTCTTCTTTCCCATCAAGTTTTAAATCACAATAATCAATAGTCAAAACATTTGGTTTAGTTTTTTCGATTTGCAAATTGCTAACCGGTTTTAAAATTATACCAACAGAATTATCCTTTTCAACGGTTGCTGACTGTGACGCAGATGGGCTGATAAACAATAATAAACTCTCAATGGGAAGCAAATCAAAATCTACATATACAAAACCATTCTCACTCTTTGCTGGAAAAGGAACAATATTTCCGCTTAATGCGTCTAATTTTAAAACAGAATTTCCTTTAATCTTTAAACTGCATTTAGAATTTACACTATTACTTGTATTAACAAAAAACAATATTTCTCCATCTTTCAGTTGCCTGCGGTTATGATATAAGATACCTGAAATATTTTCAGGATTCATAACACTAAAATCTTTAGAAGAAAAATAATTTGATATGGTTTGTTCATCCAATTGATTTAATTTTATCCAGTTATTTCCATATTTTTAAG
>CAZBIT010000390.1:0-3073 GCA_964491835.1 uncultured bacterium | reverse complement strand
ACAAAACTATAAATATTTCTTCAAGAAATATTTTTTATTTTAATTATTTATTTATAAAATTTATATTTAAATACATAATTTTCTATGGAATAAAAATAATTTAAAAAAGTATCACAATAAAGATGGCGATTGAGAAAATAATTGAAATTCCTGTATTTCTGACTATTCATTTATTTCTTATTGTTTTGGGTTTAACACAAAAAATAATCTCAGAAGATGATGAAAAAGAATTAATAAGAGAAGCCAAAAGTGGAAATAAAATTGCATTCAACGCACTTATTGAAAAATACCAGAAAAAAATTTATTACCTTGCAAGAAGAATAGTAATAAATCATCAAGATGCGGATGAAGTGGTTCAAGAAACATTTATTAAAGCATATAAAAATATTTCACATTTTTCAGAAGAGTATAAATTATACACGTGGCTTTATAGAATTGCGACAAATACATCGCTTTCACTAATAAAGAAAAGGAAATCTCAAGGAATATCACTTGAAGAACTTTCAGAAAATGACCATTTTCAACCAGAAAGTAATGATGATACTCAACAAATTTCACAAACTTCTGAACTGAATATGTTAGTTAAAAAAGCGCTGGAAAACCTATCACCTCAATTAAGAACGGTCTTCATTTTAAGAACCTGGGAAGAAATGAGTTATAATGAAATCGCCGAAACACTAAAAATCTCTAAAGGAACTGTAATGTCAAGATTAAATAGAGCAAGAAACAAATTAAAAAAATATATAAAAAAATACAAAGATATATAACTAACTTTAAAGTAAGTATTGAAGGGAATATATGAAAAAAAGAGAATGTTTATGGATTAAAAAAATGCTTGAAAAGTATTTGGATAATGAATTAGATACATCTATTATATTAAAGATAGAAGAACATATTTCAAAATGTGAGTCCTGTCAGGCAGAATTAAAATTACTAAAAGAGATAAATTCTCTTGGGAAAACCGCATTATATCCTGAACCACCTGAAAATTACTGGAAAAGTATTTCACCTCGCATTATAACAAAACTTCAAGGAAAAAGAGAAACTATTTTGGAAAAGTTTATTTATTCTTTAAAGGAGTTTTTTGCTTATAACAACCTTGCAAGAAATGCAGTAGGTGCTGGTGCAGTCATTATTATCATCGCTTTCATCATAAAATATACTAATCAACAACCACAGATTTTTCAAAAAAAACAAGAAATAACCCAAAAGGTTGAACAAAAAGAAACTACCAAAACTGAAACAAAAAAGACAGAACTTCCAGAAAAACCATTAATAAAAGAGCAAAAAGAATTAACGGGAAAGACACAAGAAAAAAAGTCGATTGAAAAAATCCATCCTGAAAAAAGAATACCAGAAGAAGTAAAAATTGCTACTATGGAAAAAACACCAGCAGAAGAAAAAATAATCTCAGAAATCACCATTACAAAAGAAAAAGAAACTTCTCCTATTCCATTAGCACTAAAAGAAGAGAAAAAAACAGAAGAATTAATCCCAGCGCAAAAAAGTGAAAGTATTGAAAAACCATCACAAGAACAACAAATGCCAACAGAAGAAAAAACAACTGCTGAAAAAGAAACTCAACCAGAAACACTGACTATTACTGAACCTGAAGAAAAGCAGATATTTTCTTTTCAAAAAGGTAAAAAAGATATATTTGGAGAATCTGCGACAAAATCACTTTTTGATAAAAGCCCAATTTTACTACAGCAATCTGCAACTCCCGAACAACAAAAAATGTCCAAATCCTTTGAACTTCTTACAACCATAGAACAGAATGAAGAAAAAGATTTAATAAACAAAAAAAATGAAATTATCGATTTCCTTAAAATAAATAACGACCCAGTCCAGGAAATTATCAAGTTAAAAGAACTCGATGAAATCTATGTCAAACTTCTATCCTTTGAGTACGAAAAAGAATTTCTAAAAGAAGCAACGGAATTTTATAAAATTAACAAAAATAAATTAATAAAAATACTCGGCTCTAAGGAATATAAAAAACGAATAATGATGTTACAAAAAATTAATAAATAAATGGTGAATTTTGTGAATAAAAAGTTCAGTATTTTTTTGTGTATCATTTTTCTTACAATTTTCCTCATACCTTCTCATATATCATCACAGGGATTTATTATTCCAAGAGAGGAATTCCCAATCGATGAAGGTTCATTAACGCTTCAATCATTTCGCATAGAAGCAGAAGTTAATAATCAAAATGCAGACATAAAATTAGACCAGGAGTTTATTAATGAACTAAAACATTCTTTTGAAGGAACATATATCTTTCCTGCACCCAAAGATGCAATCATTAAAAAATTTTCACTTTTCAATAAAGGAAAAGAACTTAAAGGAGAAATCCTTGAAAAAGATAAGGCAAGAAGCATATACGAAAGTTATATTAGAAAATATCGCGACCCGGGACTATTGGAATTTATAGACAATAAAATGATTAGATGCTCAATTTTCCCAGTTAATTCTGGCGAAAAGAGAAGAATTATTATTTCATACAATCAAGAACTCAAAACAATGGGCGATTTGGTTAAACTTTCACTCTCTTTGAAAAATCTTAATAAAAATAAATGTCAAACCCTTTTTATATCTATAAATATTCGAGATAATCATCCTATTAACAACATTTATTCTCCTTCACATAATATTGAAATCAATAAAACTTCTAAAAACGAAGCAAAAATTACATTTGAAGGAAAATCTGAAGACGGTGATTTTATAATTTATTACGGGATAAACCGCAACCAAACAGGTTTAAACTTAATCACACATAAAAATCAGGATGAAGATGGTTATTTTATGCTTCTTATTTCACCTATTGAAGACATTAACAAATCAGGAAGAATAAATCAGAATTTTATTTTTGTTTTAGATAAATCGGGGAGTATGACTGGTGAAAAAATCCAGCAGGCAAAAGATGCTCTTATTTATTGTCTGAATAACCTTAATAATAACGATAGATTTAATATTATCACTTTCAGTACTCAAGTTGAAACCTTTAATAAAAACCTTGTCTCTCCTTCAGAATCTAGAAAAGAAGCCACAAATTTCATAAATAATGTAA
>CAZBIT010000389.1:0-3087 GCA_964491835.1 uncultured bacterium | reverse complement strand
TGCTCACATCAACCATAATGTTCCAAATTTTTCAAAACAATTAAAGCGACTTATTCAAGTTGATTCAAGTAATACAAGATATGTGGCAGAACTTTACTTGTCTATGTTCAAAAAGGAATTTACTCTTACTCATGATAAAAATGAAATCATTTTTATCGTTGAAAAGATTTATGAAGCAGGTTTTAAAGAAAAAGCAGATGAGATATGCGAAATTTACGCTAAAAACGGATATTGGAAATTAAGAGATATCTGGGAAAAATATAATAAAAACAATTAATTACTTCAATTTTATAAAACAATTTTCTATAAATCTAAATTACTCCTCTTTTAAAAATTCCCCTTGACTTCCCCCAATAAAAATGTTATATTTATATATAACAAATAAAAAAATAAATTATTATATAAACTAATTTATTATGTAGGGACAACCCTTGGGTTGTCCTCATATTATTATTAATTTAGTTATATATAAATTCATATATAACAAAATAATTTGAATACAAAATTAACACAACTTTCGCCTGAAAAGAAAAAATTCGTCTATTATTTAAAATTTCTAAATTCTAATATACACAAACCATCTGAAATAAGAAAAGAAATTGGAATCAGTAAATCAACATATTATAGATGGTTAAAAGATAAAAATCTTAAAAAAATCTCTGAAGAGATATATATCGATGAAAGTAATAAACACCTGCCAGTAATCCTTAATACTTTACTCAATAAGGCACTTCAGGGAGATGTAAGTGCAATAAAACTTTTTCTCAAAAGAATTGATAAAATAAATAAAAAAATTAATAATAACCTTACAACCGATGAAATAATTAACTTAATACGCAAAACAGTAAAAGAAAAAAAATTAAAAAAACAACCTCTAAAAAATGAAAAAATATCCCAAAATTAAAAATTTTAACGACTTTTTTGTAAAAATTTGTATATATCATATTGAAAATTATGAAAATAAGTTCTGGGAAAAAAGTCCCAAAAATCGCAAAATTTTTCAAAAAATGGGACTTTTGGTGTCTATTTTGGCACTCTTTGAAACGTTTTTACTCAAAAAAAGTAAAATTATCACTACACATAAAAATTAAATAATGTGGGAGGCAATTATGTCTAATAAAGGAAGAGTTAAGGTTGGGATAATTGGCTCGCAGTTTGAAGCAGAAATCCATTCTGCTTCTTTTAAAATTATGCCAGATGAGGCAGAAGTAGTTGCAGTTGCTTCACCGACACCTGGAAATGCCAAACGACTTGCCGAAAAATACAGCATACCCCGTGTGTTCACTAACTACAAAGAAATGTTAAAAGAGGACGATATTGAGATGGTGACTGTAACAGCACCTAACTATCTTCACGCCCAGATGACGTTAGATATAGCGAATGCTGGGAAACACGTTTTATGTGAAAAACCGCTGTGCTTGACGCTTGAAGATGCGGATTTAATGATTGAAACATGTAAACGTAGGGGGGTGCTTCTAATGTATGCGGAGGAATTGTTTTTTACTCCAAAGTATTTGAAAGTGAAGGAAATGGCAGACCAAGGGGCATTTGGTAAAGTGTATATGGTTAAACAGAGTGAAAAGCATTTTGGACCTCATTCACCTTGGTTCTGGGAATTTGAGAAATCAGGTGGAGGTGCATTTATGGATATGGGATGTCACGGAATTGCTTTTTGTTATTGGTTTTTGAATCGCCCAAAAATTAAAAATGTATATTGTCAAATGGGAACCTATGTTCACAACGATAAGACAAAAGGAGAGGACAATTCGATTTGTATTATTGAGTTTGCTAATAATGCGGTGGGTGTTGTAGAGAACAGTTGGGCACGTCGTGGTGGTATGGATGATTGCATAGAAGTTTATGGAGAGGGTGGTGTATCTTACGCCGATTTACATATGGGAAATGCAATTCCAACTTACAGCGAGTATGGTTATGGCTATGCAGTCGAAAAAGCCCCAACAACAAAAGGTTGGACATATCCAGTTTTTGAAGAGTTATGGAATTATGGTTTTCCACAAGAAATGCAACATTTTGCAAGATGTGTCCGAGGAAAAGAGGAACCTTTGGCAACAGGTGAAGATGGAAGAGTTGTTCAAGAGATATTATATGCTGGTTATAAATCGGCAGGGATTGGCAAAAAGATTGAATTGCCATTTTACCCAAAAGGAATTAAGAAACCTATTGATTTGTGGTTAAGAGAAAAATCGTAAAAAATATAGTGTGTTAAAGAGGCAGGTCGGTATTTTAAGATTCAATTAAAAAATTTAATATATTAAAAAGAATTGAATCCGAGGATAGTTTTGTTATTGATGAAGAAGAGAGTCTTTAAGAATTGGTGAGAAAAGAATTTTTAATGAAGTAGATCAAAAAATTTTAAGAATCTTATGAAACAGAACATTTAGAAATTTAATAATAACTTTCATCGGACTTTACCTCTTGAAATAGATGCAAATATACCACCAAAACAAAGGACGACAAAAATTATGAAAGTTGTTTTTATGCTTGTTAAATATTGTGAATGGTATTCCGGTGTAATTTGTACCTTTCCGAGATGAATGGTAATAATTAACATCGCTAATCCCATACTAAACATCTGACCCATCAATCGCATTGTTCCAAGTGTTGCTGAAGCCACTCCGTAATACCGCTTTTCAACAGAACTCATAATCGCATTTGTATTGGGAGATGAAAATAAAGCGAGGCCCAAACCAAGAATAAATAAACTAAATATAATATATTCTATGGCTGTTTTTTCAGTTAGAGGTATAAGTAGTAAAAGTCCTATAACAGTCAATGTCATTCCTATTGAGGCAATGATTCTTGATTCGATTCTATCTGAAAGTTTTCCCGCTAAAGGTGAAAAAATCACCTGAACAATGGGCTGAGATACCAAAATTATACCGGTATATTGTGGACTGAATCCTTTTATATACTGCAAATAAAGACTCAACAGGAATCCCACGGCAGAAGTAGCACTGTAATTAACCAGTGCTGCTAAATTAGAGAAAGCAAAAACAGTGTTATTTCTGAAGAGATTTATATTCAAAACTGGATAGTCCAACCTCATCTCCAAAAAAACAAATGCAA
>CAZBIT010000388.1:0-3093 GCA_964491835.1 uncultured bacterium | reverse complement strand
ACTTTAATTTATTAATTTATAAAGCAAAAATGCATATTTGAGGCATTGAATATGAAACAAGGTAAGGATGAAAATTCAGATATAGGATTTAACGTAAGCATTGGGATTGAATTTCACGGCTCGAGAGTTACATCTGATGGAGGTCTTCTTGCACACCAGGATCATGATGACGCATTAGGTTTGTTTGATTCAGTTTCAACTGTTATGAATGATAGACGAACTGGACGTAACCTCTAACTCGATAAAACTAACCTCTTGCGCAAATCTGTTTATATCCGTCTCGCAAGATACAAAGATATAAATTATACCCAATTTATCTTATAATTATCACCGGCAAATAAAAATATTTCCCCTATCTAATTATATAAACTTGAGTAGAAAATGGAAAATAACTGCATTGCTAAAAATTAAAAGAGTTAAAAAAAATTAAAAAAGGAGAAATCCATATGAAAAAAACAAATTCAATTAGCATCCTTTTTTTGTTCTATCTGACAGTTATTCTCTGTTTCGCGATTATTTCCTGTGCTAAAAAAGGAGTAAAACTTAGCACCACTCCAAAGGAATTATCAGAAAAAATGATAAATAATCCTGTATTTGAAAAAAATGCAAAAGGAGAAAATTTCTGCTGGAATGCCAGAGTTGGAATGGACCAGTTTATAAATAATTACCGGCTAACCAAAGATACCGAATGGCTGGATGCAGGAGTTAAATATTACGATTTTCTTATTGGGAGAATGGACACGGACCCTGAAAAATACAAGGGCTGGATTGGTCCATACGAATACGATAGTACATACTATCAAGATGCTCTTGTCGGCGATGCAATTCTCCTGACGGGAATACTCGACTTTTCCGTTCTTGTTTTGGAAGATGAAACTCTAAAAAGTAAATACCAAGACAAAGCAAACTCATACGTAGAAATAGCCAAAAAAGATTTCGTTGAAAAATGGGATAAAAGGGGATGCTGGTATGAAGATGAACCTTACGGTTCTTATATCGGTCTCAGCAAATTCTTAAAATCAGATAATCTTAAAGAATGGGTATACGCTCCGGAAGTTTCTCGTGCAGGAATTAGCCATCCATTCAACAAACAGATGGATGCAGCTGAGGTCTGCCTTCGGCTATACAGGATTACGGGAGATAAATTTTACTGGGACAGGGCAGAAAAAATCTTCTTCACCGCAAAAAGCCGGTTCCAGTATTTCGACAACCACTACTGCTGGAACTACTGGGAACCACTTGCCCCTGGAGACGTTAACTTAATAAAGAAAGACACCCGCCACTGGGTGGGCATTCACCCATGGCGTTCGGGCTATCAGGCAGGCGAAGTTGGAAAAATAGTAGAAGCATACCATTACGGAATGGTCTTTGACGAACAGGATATGCAGAGAATCATCAACACAAACCTGAATGTAATGTGGAACAAAGACAAAGTTAACCCAAGCTTCATAAATTCAAATGGCTTGGGTGCTGATCACGACACCTCAGGAATGGGTGCTTTTCAGGCAGTCAACGGACACTCGAATGCCTTCAAAAACGCAGGTGAGCTATGGACATCACTGCTTGATTTCGACCAGACAATACGCGACCTCTACGAACTCCGTTTCAAGAAAGACGATAAATCGATCAGACGCACCCGTTACGAAAACACAGTCCTTAAAAATCCACCAAGCTTTAAAAGAAAATACGCCAAGGGCGAAGTAACTGTGCCGGTTGCTAATTTCACAGAATGCAAAGACCTCTACCTTGCCACCGTTCTTCCCCATATCATAACAAAAGGAGAAAAATCCATTATAATATGCAAATCGTGGAAATCCGGCGAACTGCAAATTGATTTGTATTCGACAGACGGGAAAAAAATTAAAAATCTATACAAGGGTAAAATCGGAGGGGCTACAGAAATAGGCAGAGGAGTATTCATAATTACTTGGGATGGGAAAGACCCAGCAAAAAAAGAAACATATAAAGGAGATTACAGGATACGCTGGACAATTGGAGATGGATACCGCGAATTCCCCATCACTATAAAATAAATTATTACAAAACTTTGGTAAATTTCAAAAAACTAATATTTTTCTCAAAATATACAAACTAATTTTAAATGAAACGCACCATCTTGTCATTCCGAACTTGTTTCGGAATCTATTATTTATTATTAATTTAGATGCTGAAACGAGTTCAGCATGACAAAATTCTCTAAATTTGATTTAAACTAAATTTGATAAATTTACCAAAGTTTTGTTATTAAATATTAACAGATTCTTTAAATTGCTTAATAAGAATTTTCAGGTTTCTTTTTTAAATCATCGCAAAAAAGAATTCTCACATTAAGAAGAGAATTCATAGAAAAATACAAATACAATAAAGACAATTTTGTATGTTTAGTAGTCGAATTAAAAGTCCAAATTACACTTAATGAAATAAAAAATGGATTCATATGACTTCAGATATGGAAAGACTATTTAAGGATAACAAAGAAACTACACACAAGACAATCACAAAACAACAATGTTTGTCATTCCGTCCCGCTTATAGCGGGATCGGAATCTTTATATACACAATAATAGATTTTTAAATAAATTAAGAATATCAAAAAAAGATTTTATGAATAAGTCAGGTTAATTAGGGATTCAATTTATTTATGGATATTTCTCAAACATTGACATCAAAACAATTTTAAAGAAGCATTGGAACATGTTCTCATAAGCATTTGGGGATTGGAAAACAATAGAAGTCTATCTTTCTGAACTTGAAAAACTAAGAGATTCAGAAACCCACAGACGTGAATTACTACCACACCAAAAACAATTAGCTTATGGCATAGCAGGTGAATTGAGGACTAGTGCAATGACACATAAATATTGCTATATAAAAATTAATTTTTTTTAACCTCAAAGTATTACTATATATATGTTAATAAAATATACCTTTCCATTTTAATTATTTATAGTGATATTTATATGCCACAATAGTAGTATCTATTTTATTTATAATATCTTAGGCGGGAATAGGAAAAACTACCTTTTTATATCTATAACAGTTTTCATTATCTGGTCTGCTGTTTTGACGATATTAACGTTCGCCTCAAATGTT
>CAZBIT010000387.1:0-3113 GCA_964491835.1 uncultured bacterium | reverse complement strand
AATATTTAGAAGGATATTCTTTGTTGTAGATATTTCTCCCAGAGTATTCGGGGCTCGAAGTGATATAAAAGAATAAATAAAATGATGTGAGTAAGGAGGGTAAAAATTTGAGAGTTTATCTGAATAGTATTATTGTATTGGTTGTACAAATATTCTTAATGATTGATGGTATTGCTATTTTTGCGAAATCGAACGACGTTAAGTCATTTATTTTGGCTCCAGAATATGGGAATTTTAATGCTTATGTGGTCGTGCCAGTTCGTGCCACTGAAATAGAAAGGTATGCGGCAGATGAATTGGCTAAATATGTTAAAAAAATAACTGGGACTGGAATTGCAGTTGTGAAAGAGAAGCCGAATCTTGAATATTTTGGATTCTATATAGGTCAGACAGAAAAGGGTAAGCAATTCAAGCCACCTGAAACTTCTCCTTATGAAGGAGGAAATGGTTTTCGAATTAAGTCAGTTCCAAATGGAATTGTGATTGCAGGTGGGGATGACCTCAGTACTTTATATGGAGTGTATGATTTTTTGGAAGAATATCAAGGTTGTAGTTGGTTTATGCCGAACGAGTTAGGTGAAATTGTGCCTCAAAATAAAGGCGTTCTAATTCCTGAAAATGTTGACGTAACGCAAATTCCGGATATACCAATTCGCTGGATGAGTTCTGGTGATTGGGCATTGAAAAATAAGATGAACGTGGAAGTGAGAATTAATGGACACAATGTAGGGGTTATAAACAGGTGGAATTTTCATACTTATGCTACTCTTGTTCCGGATGGAAAATATTTTGAAGACCATCCTGAATACTTTTCACTGACCGAAACCAAACGCGTGCGTGGAAGAGGGGAAAGAGGGCAGATTTGCACTTCAAATCCTGAGGTAGTCCGTTTAGTTACTCAACATTTAATAGATGAATTTAAAAAAGACCCATCCATAACTTTCATTTCTTTAACCGCAAACGATTGGTATGGCTTTTGTCAATGCAAGAATTGTAAATCGCAGATGAATCCAGATTGGATAAACGACAGGGAGGGTGTTGCTTCAAATCAAATTCACATTTTCAATAACGAGGTGGCAAGGCGTGTAAAAAAATTCTATCCGGAGAAGTATATTAAAGGAGGTGCCTACTATGGATATTTACGATATCCATCTATCCCCTCATATAAACCGGAAAACAATATAGCGATTGCGTTTACTCCACACATACATTACTGTCATAATCATCCAATTACTGATAAGACCTGTCCATACATTGCGGACTTTATGAAAGAATATTACAAATGGTCTGCAAATACTAAGCATTTGCAGATTTTTGCTTATGAGTGTCTTCACGGATGGGCACAACTGCCCTGGCCAATGGTGCACATTTTAAAGAAAGATATGCCAGAATACAAAAGAACTGGAGTAGAACAATTTTTTACACAGGCAATTGATGGGACGTTTGAAGCGTATGCTTTGAACTATTATGTGGCTTCGAAGTTGGCTTGGAATTCTTCTTTAAACGTTGATGATCTGGTAAAAGAGTTTTGTAAAAGGATGTATGGTTCTGCTGGTCCTGCAATGGAACGTTATTTTCAATTTGTAGAAGATAATTGGGAGAAAAATCCAAATCATGTAGCATACGTTACAGCACCAATTCCGTTAAGTTTGACGCAATTTTTCCCCCCAGATGTTTTAAGAAAGATGGAGAACATTTTAAAAGAAGCAGAAGCAGTGGATACGGACGCGCTCTCGAAAAAGCGAATAAATTTAATTCGAGTTGATTTTGATTATTTGAGATTGGTTATGAATTATATCGATGCAATTTCAAAACCACTTAAAGGAATAAATCAAGATGACCCGGTTGCAATGAAAAAAGCATCAGAAGAGGCGGAATCGATTGGTAAAGTTTTGGTATTAACTATATGGAAATTTTTAGAAGATAATTATCCATCTGCGGTTGGCTCTCCACAGGTATCTGGTGTTGCGGTTTCATCTTGGGCTCGAACAGGCGTTGAATCGCTATTGAGAACTCATAACAATCCTAAAATTATTCCAAAAGACCAGCGTTAATTATTATACTATTGAATTATCGAAAATTATTTGAAAAATTAGGTGAGAAACGTGAAAAGGAAAATAATATACTTTTTAAATTTAGAAATTAAAGTCATATTTTTAATGTTTATTAGCAGTGATTTGATAAATAATAAAATTATGGCACAACAGGGCAATCTGGTAAAGAATCCTTCGTTTGAAATTGGAGGGCCCGCTATTGGGCAGGAATATAATCAAAATGGTTGGACATTTTTTGTCATAGAAGAGCCAGCGACTGGTGTAGTGTTGAAAGACGCTAAGGATGGGAGTTTCTGTTTTGAAATACAAACAAAAAATGGGCTTGGATTTTTGCATTCTGAACCTTTTCCCATTAAACCTTTGTCAAAATTAAATGTTAGTTTATGGGTTAAGGGCGATGGGGAAGGGGCAATAGAGATTCTTTGGTGGAATAAGTATGATGAAAATGTTGTGGTTGAATCCGAACATCACAGAGATATTTTAAAAACGTTTAATGTTTCTCGTTCTTGGCAGAAGATTAATACTATTGCTAATGCCCCAAAGGATGCAAACTTCGCATATATACGTCTTGTTGCCAAAAAGGCAAACGTTAGCTTTGACGGAATTTCTGTGAATCCTTAATTTAGTTAAACTTTGTGTTTTAAAATTTTTTTAAGAGTATTACTTATAATATTTTTTAGTAATAAAAAGGAATTCAGTTATTTCCAATTGCTGAGAAAAATTTTATTAACTATCCTTTAAATCGTCGCATCAAAAATTGAAAAACCTACTACAATAACTTATTATTTTACCTATGTGTTAACACTTTAGGTGTAAAAGTAATCAAGGGATAGGCTAGCCTATCCCTTGAAAATCGCTTGCATAAGTAAAAAATCCTTTGTATTGTTTTGTTAAGGAAACCAAACAATAAGGAGGTACTTATGACAAGTGATACTCAAATTTACAAAGATAGACTATATATAATCAAGTATTATATTCAAAATAAAATGTCGGTGAAAAAACTTTGTAAACAGTTCAACAGGTCAAGAACTTGGTTTTATAAATGGCTCAACAGATATA
>CAZBIT010000386.1:0-3127 GCA_964491835.1 uncultured bacterium | reverse complement strand
CTGCTTATGACAAAGCAAAACAAAAACAGCCTGAAACAATAAGAATTAAAGAAGTTGCGGAAGGAATTAAAAAGAGTGCAATTTATGTTTAAGAGAGAGGATAAAGAATTTCTTTGCGATATTGGAGAAGCAATAGAAAGAATTAAAAATTATATCGGTAAGATGGATTATGAGAAGTTTTTGAATGATAATAAAACTCAAGATGCTGTGATTCGTAATATTGAAATTATTGGTGAAGCAGTCAAAAATCTATCTCAGAATCTTAAAAAGAAGTATAGTAGTATTGAATGGAAAAATATTGCCGGAATGAGAGATAAGATTATTCATCATTATTTTGGAATAAAATGGGAAATCGTATAGTCTGTTATCAAAAATAAATTACCCAATCTTAGAGAAAAGGTTAAAAATATTATTGAGGACTTGGAAAATAAATGAAACTGTGAAAAATACCTTATATTAAATTGTAATATTTTAAGTATGGAAGATAAAAAAGATTTGATTAGTAAAATATCCAAAATTGTAAATTAAAATTGTTTGTAAATCATTAGGAGAAAAATATATTTGTTTTATAAGAATATAGGAGGTAAATGTGAATGAAAATAAAAGTATCAGGAATGTAGGTATTGTAGGGCATGGGGATTCTGGAAAGACCACGTTTTGTGAAGGTGCTTTATTTATGACAAAAGCCGTGAATAGATTCGGAAAAGTCGAAGATGGAACAACTATTTCTGACTACAATCCGGACGAAATTGAAAGAAAAATTTCTATCAGTGCTTCATTACTATATTGTGATTGGAATAATTGTAAACTGAACATTATAGATACTCCGGGTTATCCTGATTTTACTGGAGAAGTCAAAGGTGCGATTAGCGTGATTGACACTGCGGTCGTTTTTATTAATGCAGTATCGGGTGTCGAAGTTGGAACGGAAATAGTTTGGGGATATATCGAAGAAAACAAAATTCCAAATATTATTGTAGTTAATAAACTCGATAAAGAAAATGTGAGTTTTGATAAAATTTATGATACAATTAAACAGAGATTCGGAAATAAAATGATACCCGTCCAATTTCCTTTAAATGAAGGTTCCGGATTTGATAGTGTTGTTGATTTAATAAGTATGAAATTATTGAAATATAAAAATGATTTGTCTGGTAATTATGAAGTTTTAGATATCCCTGATAATTTAAAGAGTAAAGCAGAAAAAATGAGAGAGAAACTTTTAGAATCCGTTGCAGAAAGTGATGATGAATTAATTGAAGTATATCTTAATAATGGGGATTTGACGGAAGAGGAATTCATCAAAGGATTGGAAAAATGTGTGGTCAGTGGGATAATTTCTCCTGTTTTTTGCACATCTGCTGTTTCGAATGTATCTACGAAATCTGTTTTGGATTTTATAGTAAAATTTTGTCCTTCCCCCTTTGATATGCCTAATAAGATTGGTATTCATCCTGAAAGTGGTCAAGAGATTGAAAGAAAAGTTGATAATAATGAGCCGGTTTCTATTTTTATTTTTAAGACAGTTTCTGAACCAAACGTGGGTGAGATTTCATTTTTTAAAGTAATTTCGGGTTCTTTAAAACAAGGAATGGAACTTTTAAATACTACAAATAAAATTTCAGAAAGAATCGGTCAAATTTATTTAATGAGGGGAAAAGAAAGAAAAGAAATCGGTTTATTAAGTGCAGGCGATATGGGAGCAATTGTCAAATTAAAAAATACTCATACCAACGATACGCTTTCTGATTATAAAAATTCAATAAAATACAAAGAAATTGAATTTCCAAGACCAGTCATTCGGATTGCAGTTATACCTAAGTCAAAAGGTGATGAAGAGAAAATAAGTAATGGGCTTTCTCTTTTACACGAAGAAGACCCTTCATTTTTTTCCAAATATGACCCCGAGTTGAAACAGACAATCATCTCCGGGCAGGGCGAACTCCATCTCGATATTGTTATTAAACGACTTAAACAAAAATTTGGTGTGGATGTCAATCTTACTGAACCCAGAATACCTTATCGGGAGACAATTAAAGGAACTTCGGAGGTTCAGGGAAAATATAAAAGACAAACAGGTGGAAGAGGTCAATATGGCGATGTATGGTTAAAACTTGAACCAAAGAAGAGAGGTGAAGGGTATGAGTTTGAAAATGCAATAGTAGGTGGCGTTATTCCTGCTAAATATATTCCATCTGTGGAAAAAGGTGTTGCTCAAGCTCTCGGGGAAGGAGTATTAGCAAATTATCCTGTTGTTGATTTAAGAGTTACCCTTTATGATGGTTCATATCACACAGTTGATTCATCAGATATTGCTTTCAAAATAGCAGGTTCTATGGCATTTAAAAAAGGATTTATGGAAGCAAAACCTATGCTACTTGAGCCAATTTATGACGTTGAGGTCACTGTTCCAGAAGAGTTTATGGGGGATGTTATGGGGGATATTTCAAGCAGAAGGGGTAAGATTATGGGGATGGATTCAAAAGGTCATCTACAAATTATAAATGCAAAGGTGCCTCTTGCGGAACTTTATAAATACTCTACGACTCTCAGGTCGATTACAGGTGGTAGAGGAATACATAAAAGAAAATTTTCACATTATGAAGAAGTTCCTAAAGAAGTTGTGGATAAAATTATAGAAGAAGCTCAAAAAGAAAAGAAAGAAGAATAAATATATGAATAAATTATGGGCACCCTGGAGGTATGAGTATATTAAAAATACTATATCAGGAAATAGTGAAGGATGTTTGTTTTGCAATATTATTAATGAAAATAATGATAAAGAAAATCTTATTGTTTGTAGAGGCAAAAAATCTTATATAATTATTAATCGTTATCCGTATAATAATGGACATTTGATGATTGTTCCGTATAACCATTTTTCCGAAGTTGAGATGCTTAGTGATGAAGAGATTTTGGAAATGATGAAATTTTTAAAATTGTCAATTAAAGTTTTAAGTAAAAAATTTTCACCCGAAGGATTTAATATTGGCGTTAATCTTGGAAAAGTTGCAGGTGCAGGTATTGATGACCATATTCATTTTCATTTAGTCCCAAGGTGGATGGGGGATACTAACTTTATGCCCGTTCTTGGCGATACTAAAATAATTTCACAAAATTTACAGGA
>CAZBIT010000385.1:0-3140 GCA_964491835.1 uncultured bacterium | reverse complement strand
TACCAAACCTGTATTAAAATAATAAGGCAATACTCCATTAGGAAGTTCTACTAATAGATAGAGTTTTAAATTTGAAAATATTCGACCAAGCAAACTTGGAAAATCGAGACGACCTAATTCAGGATGATATGTATCTTTATATAAAACCATATCTAAATAACCTGAACCAGCTAATCCTTTAGAAAATATCATTCCTCTGCGAACCCAGGGAACCATTAGTATAAAGAAACATCCAATCACAACTAATCCCCTTTTCCATGCTTTATTGAACAAATAATAACAAATAATTGCTCCTGGCAGGACAAAACCGTTACTCCTAATATAATATACCCACGCCACAGCTATAATCGCCCCATAAAACTGCCAAGAATTTAATGGCATATCTTTATATTTTATAAAAATATAAATAGCAATAAACGAAAAACAGAGGAAAGGAACATCAGACATTACATAATGAGAGTGTTCTATTATGATAGGATTACTGATTGAAAGAAAACATACAATAAACGACCATATTGCTCCAATATATTTCTTAAATATGAAAAAAAGAAATAAAGAACTAAATATATATGTTAATAAAACAAGAATTATTTGAGCAAGAATGCTCTTATTAAAAAGTATTTGAGCAATGGCTAAAAGTAAAGGAAACCCAAAAGGATATTGTGTTTGTCCAGCCAGTCCTCTTCCTTCTGCTATGCTGGTTCCCAAATCCATATAAGTAATATTGTCACCCGTAATATTTAATTTCGTATCAAAACAATATATCCCAATAAATACTGATGATAGGAAAATTAATACACCAAGATATAATTCTAATTTTTCACTCCATTTTTTTAAATATCCATTCTTAGGCAATGGCTTTTTAAATATTTTTATTGATTTTAAATAATTTTCAATATCTTCTATTTTAAGATTATATCTCTTACTAATTTCTTCAACAGATAATTTAGGATAATTACTTTTAATATGTTTTTTTTGCTTTTTAGTAAGATTCATATTTTATAAAAATTCTATCAATAAAAAATACCTCTTTATTCCTTTGAATAAAAATATAATTTATCTTAATAACCATTAATCCTTTTCCTTTAATCTATAACTTTTTTTCTCGATTTTACTAAAATTAACAATCATCTCACCTAAAAGTCCAATGGAAACAAATTGTATTCCTAAAATTATAAGGAGAATCCCAAGAAAAAGAAGGGGTCTATTCCCAATTCCAAATCCTTGAAACCATCTTATTGTAAGATACAAATTAATTCCAAAACCGAACGTAAAAAACAAAAGCCCGACTATTCCGAATAAATGAAGAGGTCTATGCGTATATTTTGAAACAAATATAACTGTAATGAGGTCAAAAAAGCCATAAAAGAATCTGCTCATTCCATATTTAGTTTTACCATACTTTCTAAAATGATGAATTACCTCAAGTTCACCAACCTTATATCCATCAAAAGCAGCAAGAGCAGGAATATATCTATGAAGTTCACCATAAACCTTTATATTCTTCACAACTGTTTTTCTAAAACATTTTAGTCCGCAATTAAAATCGTGAATTTTAATTCCAGTTAATAAAGATGTAACTAAATTAAAAATTTTTGACGGTATTATTTTACTTAATGGGTCTTTTCGCTGTTTTTTCCATCCGGAGATAACGTCATAACCCTCATTTAATTTAGAAACAAGTAAAGGTATTTCCTTAGGGTCATCTTGTAAATCTGCGTCTATCGTTATAATTATTTCTCCCCTTGCTTCAGAAAAACCCAAACTGAGTGCCGCGGACTTTCCATAGTTTTTTTGAAACTGAAATATCCTTACTTTATCATCCTTTGATTTTATTGATTGAAGAATATTATATGATTTATCCGTTGAACCATCATCTACAAAAATTATTTCGTAATTCTGACTGAGTTTGGATAATACTTCGGTAATTCTACTATATAATTCAGTTAAACTTTCCTCTTCATTAAGAAGCGGAACTATCACACTATAGTCAATTTTATAATTATTTTGCATCGAAAGATTTTAATTTTATTATTACAATTTTCTATAATTTAAAAAAATTTTTCTTGATTTTTAAAATATGATATCGTTTTTCTCAAACCTTCTTCTAACGACACCATTGGTTCCCAACCAAGCGTTCTTTTTGCAAGAGATATATCAGGCTGTCTGGTATGCGGATCATCTATGGGGAGTTCTTTATGAATTATTTCACATCTTACATTCACCAATTCCATAATAAGATTAGCAAATTCAAGAATAGTCATCTCATTTTGATTGCCAAGATTAACTAATCGAGCATTATTTGAGTTAATCAATTTATAAATCCCTTCAACAAGGTCGGATATATAACAAAAACTTCTTGTCTGACTGCCATCTCCATAAATGGTAACAGGTTGCTTTTTTAATGCTTGACAAATAAAAGTAGGAACGACTCTTCCATCATCTGCTCTCATTCTTGGACCAAATGTATTAAATATTCTTGCAATGCGGATGTCAACTTTATGATAAGTGTGATAAGCCATAGTTAATGCTTCTGCAAACCGCTTCGCTTCATCATATACACCCCTTGGGCCAATTGGATTGACGTTCCCCCAGTAATCTTCATTCTGAGGATGAATTAAAGGGTCACCATATACTTCTGAAGTCGAGGCAAGTAAAAAAGAAGCAGATTTTGCTTTTGCAAGACCAAGTGCCTTATGCGTACCGAGTGCTCCAACCTTCAGTGTTTGAATTGGATACTCAAGATAATCTACTGGGCTTGCAGGGGAAGCAAAATGTAATATCCAATCCAATGAACCGTTGACAAATATATAATTAGTTACATCATAATTAACGAACTCAAAATTCTTATTACCTAAAAGATGTGCAATATTCTGAAGCCGACCTGTAAGCAAATTGTCCATACAAATTACTTTATGTCCCTTTTCCATAAAATAATCACACAAATGAGAACCAATAAATCCTGCACCACCAGTTATTAATATCCTCATTTCTATCTTTCACCCTGTTTTGTCAAACAGTTTTAATACATAATATAATAATTTATAAAATTTTAATCAATTTATTTTTGTTTTTTAATTTTTATATTTATACTCAATTTAAGCAAAATTTACAGTATGATTTCCTTTACGTTTTCTGGT
>CAZBIT010000384.1:0-3146 GCA_964491835.1 uncultured bacterium | reverse complement strand
CTATAATATTAATCACCGTTGTAACTACAAATAACAGCAATGCAATTTCAATTAAGGATGACAGATAAATATCCCCGACTGCTTCTGTGAATTCATTAGCAATCAAACTTGCCATAGTATTGGCTGGTGAAAAAATGCTTGTCGGTATAAAGTTTGAATTTCCAATAACCATCGTTACTGCCATTGTCTCACCTATTGCTCTACCGAGAGCGAGTAAAATTCCAGCAAATATTCCCGAACGGGCATACGGAAGAATGATTCTTCTTATCACTTCAAAACGAGTTGAACCGAGCGAAAATGCCGCTTCTTTTAAATCAGATGGGACTAATTGTATAACTTCCCTTCCAATTGACGCAGAATAAGGAATAATCATTATGGATAGCACAATAGAAGCAGTAAATATTCCAACACCATAAGGCGCCACACCTATTTTCATTTCTAAACTTCTTATTAGAGGTACCAAAACAAATAATCCCCAGAAACCATAAATAACAGATGGAATGCCCGCTAATAGTTCTATCGCAATTTTAAGAAATGAAGATAATAAACCCTCTTTAAAATATTCACCTAATAAAATCGATATAGAGAGTGAAAAAGGCAGAGCAATAAAAAGTGCTAAAAATGAAGTGATAATTGTCCCAGTTAGAAAGGGAAGTGCACCAAACTTACCTGCAACTGGGTCCCAAATCCTATCATAAATGAATCTTAATCCAAAAGTTTTAATGGATAATAATGAATAAATTACAAGCGTAAATAAAATTGAAACAAGCAAAATAACCATAAAGATAGCAGATATATGATAAATCAAATGAAACGTATAATCTGAAACACTCATAGAATCAGAACGCTTAAAGATGAGTTTTAAATTATTTGTCAGCGATTTTATTTTTTTAAACATATTTTATTTAAAAGTTATTTCTTAATTATTTAATAAGTGATTTGCCATTATAAGTTATTGATTTAATAATTAATTCTGCCTTTTTAACCGATTCTTTTTGCAATGGAGAATATTGTAATGGTTCTGCATAAATCTGCCCTTCATGAGTCATCCACCAAAGCAAATCAACAATTGTTTTTGTTTTTTCCTGTGGTCTTGAATCATAATTTTGCTCTTTAAACACAAGTATCCAAGTAAAACCACTTATAGGATAACCATTTGAAGCATCTGTATCCGTAAGAGATACTCTTGTATCATCTGGCAGTTTAATATTTGCTGATGAGCTTGTTGATTCAAGAGTTGGTTTAATAAAGACACCACTTTTATTTTTTATCAAACTAACGGGCATATTATTTTGAAGTGCATAAATCAACTCAACGTAACCAATGCTTCCGGGTATTTGTTTAATTAAACCGGCAACGCCGGGATTACCTTTTCCACCAAGTCCAATGGGCCAATTAACGGATGTGCCTGCTCCAACCTTTTCTTTCCACTCATTGCTAATTTTTGTCATATAATCGGTAAAAATAAACGTTGTTCCACTTCCATCTGAGCGGTGAACAACTGTAATATTGAGATTTGGAAGTTTTGCTCCAGAATTTATTTCTTTGATTTTTGCATCATTCCAATTTTTAATTTTACCAAGAAATATATCTGCAATAATTTCGGGAGTAAACTTTAATTCAGGATTTCCAGTAAGATTATAAGTAACTGAAACTGCTCCCAAACATATTGGTATATGTAAAATTTGAGCAGATTCTTTTTTAAGTTCCTCATCGCTCATAAATGCATCTGATGCTCCAAAATCAACTGTTTTATTCAAAAGTTGACGGATACCACCACCAGAACCAATTGATTGATAATTTATTTTTATCTTTTGTTCATTATAATATACGTCAAACATTTTTGAATATAAAGGATATGGAAACGTTGCTCCAGCACCCAATAGTTCTATGTTTTGTGCGTTAGAGTTGAAATTAAAGAAAAGTATATAAATTGCTAAACTGAAAATTATCTGTAATAAAGATTTTAGATTTTTCATTTTACACCTCCTAATATATAAAAAAATTATTAAAATTAAAGTTAAAATGTGTAATATATGGTTAATCTGGGTATAAAATCTGAATTGGGTTTTGGACCACTATCAGGGCTATCGTAGTTTACTATTTCTGCGTTTGGAATAATATGTACATCTTTATTGGGTGAAAAGTCAAGACCTACAATAAATAATTTAGATGCACAAGAAGAATCAAACGGTAGATATGATATTTTTGCTCCATCAGGATTTGCATCAAAGTTTCGGTCAAATCTGAGAAATCCTGAAACATTTGGGGATAAATTCCCCACCATAAAAAAGGAAAAGATATCATAACCTATCTTATTAGCAGTGGAGGATGCTTTACGATTCTGGTGTGAATATTGCAAACCGCTTCTGAATTCATTTGTTTTATAACCTATAAAGCCTTGCTGTGTATTCCATTCATTTCCATTTGTACGATTATCATAATCTAAATAACCTTCAATTATTAATCCGGATATGGTTCTAATAGTTAGAGTAAAAAGTATTTCTTTTCCTTTATTATTTTCGGAAGATTCGCCGTTACCATTTGCAAACATTAAATGGTAATTAACTATTTTTTTAGAATCTAATGTTCCCTTAAAGGCAATCCCTGTCTCTCTCGACGGGGAAAATTTTTGAAGGTCAAGAGGTGTTTTTTCAACCGAACGGTAACCCCATACTTCTTCTATTACTTCATAAGTTGGAGTCGGAGAAATTCCAAAAATAATACTTTGATTTTTATGTTCCAATTTTAAATAAACATCTTTTATAAATGGAATTAGTTTATCCTTTGTTGTAAAGTCCCCGGGACTATTAAATTCTGTCCTAAAACGTATAGATAATACTTCATTCAATTTGTTGTCCATTGTTAGATATATTCTTCTGAACCAGATTCCATTTTGGTCTTCAATTTTTTTATTATGATTCTTTACAACAAAATAATAATCAAAATATGTGTATCCTGAGAATTTTACTTGAGAAAATGTTTGACCTGAAAAGAGAGGTAGGCATAATAATGTTAGTAACGTTATTATGATAATGTCAATCTTTTCTGCTAATTTTTTGTGAAATTGTCTCATTTCTTTCCTTTCCAAATTTTATCTTTGTGTATTTTATTAGTTTGGATTATATATAGAAAACCCCTGATTC
>CAZBIT010000383.1:0-3150 GCA_964491835.1 uncultured bacterium | reverse complement strand
AATGCTAATTTATGTTGTTCAAAAGGTTCTTGAAAATAGATTAAGTGAACTTAAAACTCTTGAAAGAGATATAACACCGTTAGAAAAAGTTTCGAAACCATTCCCAAGAATTACATACGATGAGGCGATTAAAATTCTGAAAGATAAAGGAATTGACTTTCAATGGGGAAGCGACTTTGGAGGAACTGATGAAACAATAATTTCTGAACATTTCGAGAAACCAGTTTTCATACACAGATTTCCTTCTGAAATGAAGGCATTTTATATGAAAAGAGACCCGGAAAATCCAAATCTTGCTCTGGGATGCGACGTATTTGCTCCAGAGGGATACGGTGAAATTATTGGAGGTGGTCAAAGAGAAGACAATCTCGAAATCCTCGAAAAGCGTATTAAAGAATTTAAACTTCCAAGAGAAGCATTCGAATGGTATATAGACCTCAGGAAATATGGAACAGTGCCTCACTCTGGATTTGGCATGGGAATAGAACGAGTCGTTTCCTGGGTCTGCAAACTATCCCACGTCAGAGAAACAATACCATTCCCGAGGATGCTTTATAGAACAACCCCTTAATCTTTAGAAATTTCATTCATTAATAAAATATGGAAAGAAAGAAAATAATAGGAATAATTGGTGGAAACGTTTGCACTCCTGAAATCGAGGAAGTAGCCATTAAAGTTGGAAAATACATTGCTGAAAGAAATGGCATATTAATTTGCGGTGGGCTTGGTGGAGTGATGGAAGCAGGATGTAAAGGAGCAAAAGAAGCAGGAGGAATGACGATAGGCGTTTTGCCAGGAATGGATCCAAACGATGCTAATCAATACGTGGATATCCCAATTCCAACGGGTTTGGGATGTGCAAGAAATATAATTATAGTCAACTCTTCAAATTCTGTAATAGCGATAGATGGAAAGTTTGGAACGCTTTCTGAAATAGCGTTTTGTCTTCAGTTTGGAGTCCCAGTGATTAGTTTGTTTTCTTGGGAAGTTGACCCTTCAATTGTTATTGCAAATTCACCTGAACAAGCAGTCGATTTAGCATTTTCAATCAAAAGGAAAATCCAGTTATGAATAACGTGTCCGCTCTTATTATTGTCGAAGGAGTAGTACAAGGGGTGGGTTATAGACATTTTGTTTATCACCATGCTCAAAAACTTGGACTCAAAGGATACGCAAAAAACCTTTATAATGGAAACGTTGAAGTATTTGCAGAAGGAGATAGACCACTTATTGAAGAATTAATTAATCTTTTAAAAGTTGGTCCAGGAAGTTCAATAGTTACCAATATTTCAATTGAATGGAAACCTTTCAGTGGTAAATATAAATCATTCCATATTACTTTTTAAATGATATTTCAAAAACATATTAATACAATAAGGAGATGGTTATGAGCGATTTAAAAAGTTTTATTCGTCATGTTCAAGATTTTCCTAAAAAAGGAATAGGATTTAAGGACATTACTACTCTTCTTAAAGAAGGACCTCAATTTTCCCAAGTCATCGATTCAATATATAGCCATTTCAAAAATAAGAAAATTAATTTAGTATTAGGTATTGAGGCACGGGGTTTTATATTAGCAGGAGCAGTAGCATACAAAATGGGATTGGGAATGGTGCCAGTTCGAAAACCTGGCAAACTACCAGCAAAAACAATAAAAGAAGAATACAAATTAGAATATGGCACCGATGCACTCGAAATGCACGTTGACGCAGTAAAAAAAGGAACTAACGTTTTAATTGTAGATGACCTTTTAGCGACGGGTGGAACAGTCAGAGCAACCTGCAATCTTATCGAAAAAGCAGGTGGAATTGTGCAAGGAATCGCTTTTCTTATAGAACTTGACTTTCTTAATGGAAGAGAAAAATTGAAAGGATACGATATTTTATCATTAATTCACTTTGAATCAGAATAGTTTTTAGTTTTTTTTAGCTTCAAAAATTCTTCAACAAATTTTTCCTCAAAATATAATCAACTATTACTTCAGCGGTAACTATATGCCCTTTATAAGAAAGGTGGTCTTCATCTAAAAAGTAATCATTAACCTTTTCATTCTGTAATTGGGTCTTATCGTATAAATAATTAAGCATATCGATAAAATGAATTTGATTGCGTTCTGCATACTCTCGAAGTTTTGTCTGTGGTAAAGAATATCTCGAAATATCATCAAATTGAAAATTATATGGAAACACAACTAAAAGTATTTCTATATTTCTCTCTTTGCAGAATGAAATAATTTTTTCAAGATTTTTTAAAGTAATTTCCCAAGCATTTATGACATCTTTTCTATTCGGATGGTCAATAAGTGCGTGAACATCCAAAACTTCTTTTTCTATTGCTCCTTTTTTTATATCTTTTCCAAATCTTAATCTTGCTATAATGTTCGAGACAGCAATATATATATTACTATTTCTTTTCAACCACCACCCTTTTTTTTCAATTGTTTCCTGTAACTGAGAACCAATGCCTTCACCGCCAAATCTTTTTAAAAGAAATCTTTCAGTTAAATCATTAAGCACAAATCCAATAACTACAAGGTCAGGGTTATAGTTAATTCCTTCACGTTCAAGATAAATAGACTCCTGCCAAGATGAATATCCATCAACTCCAGCATTTATGCATTGAACAATTTCTTTTCCTTTATCGGAATTAATATAAGTTTGAATAAGGTATGGGTATATTTTTTCATCGTCTTCAAGCATATATCCAAAAGTGATAGAATCACCTAAAAATAAAATTCGTTTTATACCATTAGGTTTTTTGTATTGTAAAAGCGGACCTCTCAGTCCTTTTTGATTAATTTTTACTTTCACACCACCCCACCAATCAAAAGTGTCGGGTCTTAACTTCCATCCAAGTTGAGCATCTTCGATAAATATCGTTGTCTTACGACGAACAAAAGGATACAACAAATTCTCAAAAATAAATATAGGCACAAATAAAATTAATATAGAAAGCATAACATTAGAAGTCATCTCTTTTGAACCGATATCCCTTATTTTTTTTATTTTTATTACAAGAAATGTTAAAGTAATGAATACAGCAAATATTATAAAAAAGTTGCGTTGAACAACACGAATCTTTTCGCGTGTTATTTGTAAAAGCGGATGGTGTGGATTGATAAGGTCAACAATGAATTCGTTAAAAATAATG
>CAZBIT010000382.1:0-3167 GCA_964491835.1 uncultured bacterium | reverse complement strand
ATAATCGCTTTAAATGGAAATTTCAACGTTATTAATGCTGGTTTCGCTGATAGATGGGGAACTGACACGGAATATTTGTTCTTGAAATCAAAAATAAACAGATTAAAACCAGATATTAAACTAACATATCAATACTGGAGAAAAAAATGAAAGAATTATTTAATAAATTCCACATCTTTATTGAATTATGGAAATATATGCGAGTAAGAAAAAAGTGGTGGCTTGCTCCGATTATTATTGTTATGCTTATTTTCAGCATACTGATAGTCATAACGGAAGGTTCTGCTATAGCACCTTTCATTTATGCATTATTTTAATCCCTAAAATATTATAAATCTTAAAAACAATACATAATGAACATTCTTGGTATTTCAGCATTTTACCACGATAGTGCAGCGTGCCTCGTTAAAAATGGAGAAATAATTGCAGCTGCCCAGGAAGAAAGATTTACAAGAAAAAAACACGACCCCGATTTCCCCATCAATGCGACAAATTATTGTCTTAAAGAAGGGGAAATTAATTCCAATCAATTAGATTATGTCTGTTTTTACGATAAACCCATTTTAAAATTCGAAAGAATTTTGCTCACATACTTGGCATTCGCTCCTAAGGGAGTAAAATCTTTTTTGATGTCAATTCCATTATGGCTCAAAAAAAAGATTTGGATGAAAGACCTTATAAAAAATGAATTAGGTTATGATGGAGAAATATTATTCACCGAACACCATGAATCTCACGCCGCATCTGCATTTTATCCTTCCCCATTTACGGAATCAGCAATTTTAACCTTGGATGGCGTTGGAGAATGGGCAACTGCAAGTTATGGTATCGGCAAAGGTAATGATATTGAAATCATAGCAGAAATGAACTTTCCTCATTCACTTGGTCTTTTATACTCCGCATTCACGTATTATACCGGCTTCAAAGTTAATTCAGGTGAATACAAATTAATGGGGCTTTCTCCCTATGGAGAACCTAACTACGTAAATATAATTCTAAACGAAATCGTTGATGTTAAAGATGATGGCTCAATTAGATTAAATATGAAATATTTTAATTACTGCACTGGACTAACGATGACAAACGAAAATTTTAATAAACTATTCGGCAATCCCCCGCGAAAATCAGAAACAAAAATAACTCAATTCTATTGCGATGTAGCCTCTTCTATTCAAAAAATTACTGAAATGATTATAATGAATATGGTAAGACATATAAAAAAAGAAACAAATCTTGATTATCTATGTTTAGCAGGTGGAGTTGCACTTAATTGTGTTGCTAATGGGAAAATTCTAAAAGAGAATTTATTTAAAGATATATGGATTCAGCCGGCAGCAGGTGATGCAGGGGGTGCGGTTGGTTCTGCTTTATTCGTCTGGTATAAGTATTTAGATAATAAGAGAGAAGCAAAAAATAAAAAAGATTTTCAGAAGGCATCATTATTAGGACCTTCTTATACAGAAGAAGAAATAGAAGATTTTCTTAATAAAGAGGGAGTCAAATATTCAAAACTTCCTAAAGAAGAAATCCCCAAAAAGATTGCAGAATTAATAGTTGATGGGAAAGTCGTTGGTATCTTGCAGGGAAGAATGGAGTTCGGACCAAGAGCCCTTGGATGCCGAAGCATAGTTGGAGACCCACGTTCAAAACAAATGCAATCTTTAATGAATCTAAAAATAAAATTCAGAGAATCCTTTAGGCCCTTTGCACCTACTGTAGCAATTGAAAAAGTCAACAATTATTTCGAACTCGACCATGAAAGTCCTTATATGCTACTTGTAGCCCCTGTCAGAAAAGAACTGAGAAATAATCTCTCAGAAGAAGAAAAAAAACTGAAGGGAATTGACAAACTAAAAATATCTCATTCCATTATCCCTGCTATCACACACGTTGACTATTCCACAAGAATTCAAACAGTCAGCAAAGAAGATAATCCATTCTTTTATAATATAATTAAAGAAGTAGAAAAATTGACCGGATACGCAGTCATAATAAACACATCCTTCAACATCAGAGGAGAACCAATAATCTGTTCACCCAAAGATGCCTATACCTGTTTTATGAGAACACATATGGATTTCCTTATTATGGAATTATTCATTCTCAATAAAGAAGAACAAAAAAAGTGGATTGAAGATTTTGATTGGAAAAAAGAATATGTACTTGATTGATTATGAATTATAATAAAGAAATCACAAAAAAACAAATTTTAACCATTGGATTTACTTTTGTAATTCCTTTTCTAATTTTTGGATTAACGTCATATTTTAAGAATGCTGAACTATCTTACAAAATATTCTTGACAATTTCCGTCTTATTATTTATATTAATAACGTTCTTCCCAGAAATTTTAAAACCCTTTTGTAAATATTTTCTAAAGTTCGCAGAATATCTTGGGAGATTTAATACAAAACTATTCGTAATATTAATTTTTTATTTTACTATTATACCTGCCGGGATTCTAATCAAATTATTTAGAAAAGATTTATTAAACATAAAAAGTAATAAAGATACATACTGGATAAAAAAGAAGAAGGTAAAATTTCCAAAGGAATCTTATAAGAATATGTTTTAAGGAATTGTTTAAAGTTTCAAATTTGGAAAACTCTTAAATCAAGTTTCTCAAATACTTTTAAGGCATTCCTAAAAGCACTTTAAGAGAACATATCTAAAATATATCAATAAAATTGTTTAATAAAATTTAATCGAATTAAATTATATAAAACTGATTGTTTTAATTTTGATTAATAATATTTGAAACGTAATGAATTACAAAGAAACGATAAATTATTTAGAAAACCTTCAGCACGGTAAAATTAGACCAGAAATTGAATCAGTGAAAAACGTTTTTGATGAATTAGGGAATCCCCAAAATAGTTTTAAATCCATTCACATCGCAGGGACAAATGGAAAAGGTTCAACAGCAGTGATGATTGATTCCATTTTAAGAGATGCAGGATATTCAACCGGATTATACATTTCCCCTCATATATTAGATTTTACAGAAAGGATTAAGATAAATAATAATCCTATAAAAAAGACAGAGGTAGTTGGATATGTAAAAAGATTAAAAAGTTATTTTGAAAAGTATAACTCTACATATTTTGAATCAGCCACAATAATATGTTTCCTGTATTTTTGTGAAAAAAACATTGACATAGCAATTG
>CAZBIT010000381.1:0-3168 GCA_964491835.1 uncultured bacterium | reverse complement strand
TACTTTATCGACAAACTTACCTACAATTATTTTTTGACCAATATTTATATCAAGTTCTCTGGTATCGGCATTATTTTTAATTATGCTGTTATCTCTGTAATCTTTCATACTATCGAGTCCCGTTCCTGTTCTGTTTCTCCTTCCATAAAGAGTTGGGCAGGGAGAAATAATTTCAATAAAAGAAAATCCCTTTTTCTTTAAAACCTCCGTCATAGATTTTTCAATTTGACGGACATGATAGGTTGTCCACCTTGCCACGTAAACCGCTCCACAGGACTCTGCAAGATAAGGAAGGTTAAATGGTTTCTCATAAGACCCATAAGGAGATGTAGTTGCAAGTGCTGTAAGAGGAGTTGTAGGTGCAACCTGCCCTCCAGTCATTGCATATATATAATTATTAACGCATATAACTTTTATGTCAATGTTTCTCCTTGCTGCATGTATAAAGTGATTTCCCCCGATAGCAAAAAGGTCGCCATCACCGCTGTAAACTACGACAATTAGTTCGGGATTTGCAAGTTTCAAACCAATTGCAAAAGGTATTGCTCTTCCGTGAGTTGTGTGAAAAGAATCCAAGCGTATGTATCCCGCTACTCTCCCCGTGCATCCAATCCCCGAAACAACGCAAACTTTATCAAGTAGGATTCCAGATTTTGTTAAAGCCCTTGCAAAACAATTTACCGTGGTTCCAATTCCACATCCAGAACACCAGATATGAGGCATTCTTTCCATTCTTAAAAATGGTTCAACGGGATTTATTTCTGTTTGGATTTCTTCATTCATTTTGATGCCTCCATTATTACTTTAAAAATATCTTCCGGGTCATGAACAGTCCCTCCACCATGAGGAACTAAAAATGTTTTTGATTCACCAGCGGAACATCGTTCTACTTCGTAAAAAATCTGACCATAATTCATTTCTGCTACGACCAATGATTTGACTTTGCCTTTTGCAATTTCTTTTATTCTTTTCTCTGGAAAAGGCCAGACAACGATTAATCTGAAATATCCGACTTTAATCCCTTTCTCTTTAGCCATTTCAATTGCCCTTAAAACAATTCTTGACGTTATTCCATAGGATACAACAACAATATCCGCATCCTCTATATCCTTTTCTTCATATTTTACAATTTTATCAACATTCAATCTTATTTTATTTACTAAACGATGAACCAATTTTTCTTGTCTAAAGGCGTTCATTTCTGGATAACCTCTCTCATCGTGCGTCAATCCAGTAATATGAAATCCATACCCATCTCCTGCCTTTACCATTTCGGGAACAAGTCCCCCATCTGCACTAAAAGGAAGATACTTATCGGGTGGAAGGTTTGTATATCTCCTCGGGATAACATCTATTTTATCTGCTTCAGGAATAACTACCTTTTCAGTCATATGTCCAACGGTTTCATCCATAAGAAAGATTACTGGCACTCTATAAACCTCTGAGTAATTAAAGGCATCTATCATAAAATCAAAACACTCCTGAGGTGAATTTGGGGATATTGCAATGATTTCGTAATCACCATGAGAACCCCATCTTGCCTGCATAACGTCTGCTTGGCCGGGTAAAGTTGGAAGCCCTGTTGAAGGTCCTCCTCTTTGAACATTGACAAAAACGCAAGGGGTTTCAGTCATTGCTGCAAAACCAATGTGCTCCATCATTAAAGAAAATCCGGGACCAGAAGTAACCGTCATTGCCTTAAGCCCAGCCCACGCCGCACCCTGAATGGCAATAGATGATGCAATTTCATCCTCCATCTGAATAAAAACCCCTCCAATCATTGGAATTCTCTGAGCAATTCTTTCTACAACTTCAGTCGATGGAGTTATTGGGTATCCAGCAATAAATCGACATCCCGATGCAAGTGCACCCTCACAGCAAGCATGGTCTCCATCTATAAAATGTATGCCTGTTAATACTCCTTTTGTATCTGCTTTCATTTCACTAATTCTCCTTCAAGTTCCTCAATTTTTAATTTTCTTCCATAAATGGCAAAATCCGGACAATACATTCCACACAGGTCGCATCCCGTGCATACTTCAATATTTACTATCTTTGGAGGATGATAACCTTTTTCATTGAATTGGTCAGACATTTCAAGAACATCAAAAGGACAGAATTCAACGCAAAATCCGCACCCTTTACACAATTCCTTTTTTATAAATACCACACCACGCTGTCTCTTTTTTTTCACCTCATTTGTTTTTTCATCATTTTCCTTCATCGTAATTTCCCCGAAATTTTATGATTTTATAGTAATTTCACTTTATTTAAATTCAGTTTAATTTCATAATTCAAACAATTCATTCAGTTGATAAAGTTCCAATTTTCAGTAATTTAAATAATAATTTTTCATTAAGATCATTAATAATTATTAAAAAATAATTTACACCATTATATTCAAAAATATTGAGAAATTTCCGTTCGATAAGAAATATAACTATTTTCATACAATATATGAGTTTTTCAGTGGCTTATTAAAGTGAAGTAATTAAGTAGGTATATTTTTATTATTAAATATAAATTATTTTTCCAAGAATTTCAATAAAAATAATGATATTTTTAAAATTTTTATTTAAAAAATCGCCTATAAATACAAATCTCTTTCTCCTGCTTCTATTTTTTCGAGATTTTCTTTTATTATTTTATAAATATTTTGACTTGAAGCATATTTCAGATAGTTATCGATGACCTTTTGACCGACATTTCTTGTTTTTTTTGATGCATAATCTTCAAGGTATTCTTTAAAGGTAAATATTGCATTTGGAGTGCAAAAATTTTGTATCAATCCCGGTTTCGAAAGAGACATAAAATCTTGTCCTGTTCTTCCTTTTCTATAACACGCAGTACAGAAACTTGGGAAGTAACCCTTTTTTAAGATTTCATAAATTACTTCATCTAGAGTTCTATGGTCTCCGAGGGAAAATTGTGCTGATTTGAGTGCTCTGTCTTCTTTTTCAACATGATAGGCACCAGGTGATGTTCTTGAACCGGCAGAAATTTGTGAAACACCAAATTCAAATAAATGGTTCCTTAATTCGGGTTTCTCCCTTGTTGTAAGAATTATTCCCGTGTAAGGGAGTGCAATTCTAATTATCGCAACTAATTTTTCGAAATCCTTATCAGATACAGGATAAGGAGCATTTTCAGATAATGGGACATTCATCG
>CAZBIT010000380.1:0-3189 GCA_964491835.1 uncultured bacterium | reverse complement strand
TCCCTGTATATATTGCTGGAGCACTCCCCATTTTAATCACCTGTGCTGTATAATCTCTGGCAGGAAATGGCAATTTATCTAAATTCTCTATTAAAGGGCGATTTTCATTTTCGATTATATTTGAACCATCTCTAAAGGAAAGCCCTAATATATCTTTAAAATTTTTTTGTGAATTTAAAGATTCAGCAAGTTCTAACAATGTAAATTCCCCTTCGCCTCTGATACAAGCATCTACTTCTTTAAATGTTTTTAAAATATCATAACTATTTAAAGATGGCCAATACCCTCCTAAAACGATGTAACCTTTATAACCTATTCTTCTTAATTTTTTAATTAATTTTATTGCATCAACGGCATTCTTATCGATTATCGAAAACCCAATTATATCGGGATTCAATTTATTGATTTTTCTTGAAGTTTCACTGATATGCCATCCCTCTAAATATGGACTTATCACTTTTACTAAATGACCATTTAACCGAAGAAAACTTGCAATTGAACTTAAACCTAATGGGGGTTCACGCGGGGCTTCAATTTTAATATTAAATGCTGTGTCACATAAAACTATTTTCATAAATGGGAGGATTTAGTTATATATGATTATTTCTTTTTATTTTTTATTATTTCTTTATATCTTTTATTATATTATCAATTTTCATACCATTTTTTATTAAAACTTTATGGAATTTATAAATCTAAAAATAATAATATGTTAAAATCATATTAGTTCTTTGTTTTTTTGAAAAATTTATATAAATTTGTCTTATAAAATATGACAAATTTTTACTCCTTATAGAATTAAATATTTGTTTTTTAAGGAAGATATGTAGTTGTCTTATAAAATATGACAAAAAAATTTAATAAGACAAATATTTTAGATGTTAATCTTTGATAATTGTGGGATTAAGTAATGAAAAGGACAAGATTTTATTAAAGTAGGGATCTTTTAATTTTTCTGATAAAATCTTCTGTTTTTTCTTTATCTCCATTGATGGGGATATGGGCATATATGATTTTGTTACTGTTTAGAAAGAGGATAACAGGGGTTCTTTGAATTTCTAATGCTCTCATAAATGAGAAGCTTGTATCACCTAATACGGGAAATACATTTTGATATTTTTTCTTGAAATTTTTAAGATTCTCTTTGCTGTTACTATGATATATACTGAATTTTTTGATATTATGAGAAGTTTCTTGACTGAAGAAATTATTCCAGATTTTGATTTCCTCTTCTGTACAGGAACCACAATCTACGGAAGTCCCGACTAATATAATTGACAAAGTATTCAGATTTTCTGAAAAATAGTTTTTATAGACCGGATTTTTTAAAATTGAAGGAGGAATTTTTTTACCTTCTATAAAATTTTCATACTTACGGGAAGTTACCCACGGTTTGAATTCCAAAAGATCCTTATTTAAAGTTGCAATTTTCGTTTTAAATAGGGCGTCCTGCTTAGCATTTAAATCTGCTTTTCTCAATAAGTCTATAATTAAACCAATAAGCAAAATGATAAAAATTATTGTTAGCTTTCTATTAATTTCAATTAATCTCATATGATACCTTTATATCTTAATTTTTACTTATAATTTTTTTTGAAATCAGCCTTTCGATTTTCCATATATTTTTGTTTAAAAAAATCAAAGCAACAGCAAAAAACATCATTATTAAATCTCTTATAATTGTGTGTAAACCGATAGATTCTCCCTCAAATAAAAGTCCAAAACAACCACATTCTATATCAGCACCTCTATAAATATTTATCGAAACTCCAAATATAAATCCAAGCAGAAGAAAAATTATCAGGACTGCAGCACTATTAGTCAAGATTCCTAATAATAAAAATAAACCACAGATAAATTCAGTCCAGGGAAGAATTATTACAACTGCAGGTGTAATAAATGTTGGAATTAAATTGTAATTGTTTATGATTTCTAAAAATTTTGCTGGATTGATTATTTTATCAATACTTGAGATAATAAAAGCCACTCCTAAAATAAAGCGCAATAAGAGCCATGAAATAGTTAATAAATTATTTTTTAGAGAAGACATAATACATAATTTATTTTAAAAATTGTAAATGTTATTCTATTGGCAGATTTGAAAATTTCCATTGATTCCAGCCATTATTGAAAATTATAACATTACTATAACCTTTGTCGATCAGCTTGACAGCAAGTTTTTCACTACTATTGCATTTTTCACCACCACAGTAAATTATTAGAGGTACATTTTTAGGCAGTTTTGAAGATAATTTTTTGAAATATTCTTCAAACTCAAAGTATGGAAAAGAAATAGAACCTTTAATATGACCTCTTTTATAAATTTCATAAGTACGGGAATCTAAAAATAAAGCGGAAGAGTTTTGGTAGTAAGATTTTGCTTGTTCCAGTGTTACAAAAAGATCATTTGAGATTAACGACCCAGTATCATAAGAATATATTAGAGAAATTCCATTTGGAGAGACAAAATTTGCTACGAATGCAATTATTACACTTATAAGGAGTATTGTTATTATTCCCTGTAACTTTATAAATATATTATTCATTATTTTAAAAATATGAAATTATTTTTTTATTTTCAACTTTTATTTGATGAAATTTTAAAATTTTTACTTTTTTAGCAGAGTTTTATATTATATAAAAATAATTTTTATATTTTATTATATTTTGTTATATTTTAGCAAATATTCTTATATTTTATTATTTCTTACTATAATTACTATATGAACAGTTTTAATAAAGAACAAAAAAATATTTTAATTGTTGATGATAATGAAAGTTTAAGAAATATCATCAAATCTTTTCTGAAAAATGTTCTAAATGTTACATTTTTTGAAGCCGAAAATGGTCTTCAAGCCCTTGAGATTTACAGAAAAAATGGAATTGATTTAATTCTTTTAGATATTAAAATGCCGATTATGGATGGGATTCAATTCTTAGAGGCAATTAATAAAGATAAGAAAGTTGAAAATAATAAAACTAAAATTATTGTTATGTCCGGATTATTGAATGATGATATAATAAATAAAACTAAAAACATGGGTGTAGCTAAATATATTGAAAAGCCATTTAAAGCATTAAACTTAAAAGAATCCATTAAGAAATATATATAATATCTTAGTCTTTCATTCTATTACTTAAAGACATGTTACCATATCAAAACCAGACTCTAAATACTTATTCATTTTT
>CAZBIT010000379.1:0-3210 GCA_964491835.1 uncultured bacterium | reverse complement strand
AACTTTATGAAAATTACAATATTATTAGTGATTTGTATAAAGAGAAGTTCCCAATGGTCAATATATCGGCACTGGAGAAAAAAAATCTGGACCTGTTAAAGAAAGAAATTTTTAATATTCTTGACATTATAAGAATGTATCCAAAAATGCCAGGCAAAAAGCCGGACTTCAACGAACCTTTCGTCTTTAAAAAAGGAACAATACTAATCGACGTCGCAAGAGCAATTCATAAAGATTTTGAAAAAAATTTCAGGTTTGCAAGAATATGGGGCAGTGAAAAATACGATGGTCAAAAAGTCCAGAAGGATTACATCGTAGAAGATGAAGATATCATAGAATTTCACATTTGAAAATGAAAACAAAACATATCTATTTCCAAAACATTAACAATTAACATATTTTATTGATAATTAATAGAACTTTTTTTAAATTTTATATGTTTTATTTTATAAAAGGATAATCAAGTAGAGAATAAATATGAAAAATAGAATATATTTAGACCATAGCGCAACAACTTATGTTGCAGAAGAAGTATACGAAGCAATGTTGCCATTTTTGAAGACGTCATTTGGCAATCCTTCAAGTCTTCATTGGTTTGGAAGAGAAACGAGAAAATCAGCAGAAAACGCAAGAGAAAATGTTGCAAACGTTATATCGGCAAAACCAAACGAAATTTATTTCACAAGCGGAGGAACAGAAGCAGATAATACAGCAATTAGAGGAATTGCTTATGCCAATCAATCCAAAGGAAATCATATAATAACAAGCAAAATTGAACATTTGGCTGTAATAAATACCTGTCAGCATCTCGAGAAAAAAGGATTTAAAGTAACATATTTACCCGTTGATGAATACGGAATAGTTGACCTTGAAGTTCTCAAAAACTCAATTACTGACAAAACAACCCTTATAACTATAATGCATGGAAATAATGAAGTTGGAACAATCGAACCAATCGAAGAAATAGGGAAAATTGCAAAAGAAAAGGGAATATATTTTCACTCGGATGCCGTTCAAACGTTCGGAAAAATCCCAATAGATGTCGATAAAATGAACGTTGATTTAATGTCAATTTCTGCTCATAAAATTTATGGACCAAAAGGAATTGGTGCACTTTACATAAGAAAAGGAATAAAAATAGAACCATTGCTTTTTGGCGGACATCATGAGATGAATAAAAGAGCAGGAACAGAGAACGTTCCAGGAATTATAGGACTTGGAAAAGCTTCTGAATTGGCAAAGAAAGACATTGAGAACGATATTTATAAAAACATTAAAGAATTGAGAGATTATCTACAAAAAGGAATTACTGATAAGATAAAATACGTTTACGTTAATAGTCATCCGGAAAAGCGACTTCCCAATATTCTAAACCTGTGCTTTGAATTTATTGAAGGGGAATCAATAATCTTACGACTCGACGGAAAAGGAATTTGCGTTTCAAGTGGTTCTGCCTGCACGTCTGGCTCACTCGAACCTTCACATGTTCTGCTTGCTATGGGTATTGACCCTGCAATATCCCAGGGCTCTGTGAGGTTCAGTCTTGGAAAAAGAAATACAAAGCAGGAAATGGACGAAGTTTTATCGATTTTACCTGATGTAATTATAACTTTAAGAGAAATGTCCCCCTTTTCAATAGAGATGCCGTTCCCTGAAGGGTCGGGTCCAAGGGAAAGACATAAATTATAATATTTTTGTAACTTAAAAATATTTACTACAAAACCTGAATAAGGAGATGTAATAAAATGAATTATAGTGAAAAGGTTATGGACCATTTTAATAACCCAAGAAATATGGGTGAGATACCGGATGCGGATGGAATCGGTCTTGTTGGAAATCCCATCTGTGGTGACGTGATGAAAATAATGATTAAGGTTAATAAAGAAACTGAAGTAATTGAAGACATAAAATTCAAAACATTTGGGTGTGGTGCTGCCATTGCAACAAGTTCAATGGTTACGGAAATGATTAAAGGGAAAGGAATAAAACTTGATGATGCTTTAAAAATTTCAAATAAGCAAGTTGCAAACGCTCTTGATGGTCTTCCACCTCAAAAATTACACTGCTCTGTACTTGCTGAAGACGGACTTAGAGCCGCTATTGAAGATTATAGAAAAAAAATAAAAAAATAAATTAACTTTCTTAATTATCACAAAATTGCGATACAAAAAATTTTAAATCAATTTAAAATTACAATTGTTTTATCTTGATATTTTTATTAATATTTTAAAGATTTTACTAACGCCAAAAATAACACTCACCAATTTGATTTTAAACTTTAAGCATATTTCTTTTTTTGTCCTTTTTCATCCTGTTCCACCATTAACGACTATTTTAAACTCTTTATCCACGTCATGATATTTTCGTGCCATGAGGTAAATCACAGAAGTTGAAATAAGGTGAAAGAATCCATAAACAATTAAAACCGGAGTATAGCCGAGAGTCACAACAATACCACCAATAAGAGCCTGTGAGAGGCCACCACCTATCGACCCACCAGTTCCACCAAATCCAGTTATTGTTCCTACATATTTGTTCGGAAAACAATCCATTGAAATGGTATAAATATTTGCTATCCATGCAGTATGGGCAAAACAGGCAAGAGATGATGTTACAACGAATATCCAGGAATGTCCTCCAGCAAACCCGCCTATAATAGTCAGGGGCATTAGTATTGCATAAAATAATGCAATAGCTTTTCGTGCACGGAGAGGTTCCCAACCACGGTTAATAAGAAAGCGAGAACTCCATCCCCCAACAATACTTCCAATATCTCCGGATGCAAAAGGAATCCAGAGAATAGCCCCCACTTCAAGCAATGTATAATTATATACCCTTTGTAAAACAACAGCAGTCCAAGCAGAATAAAAATACCAGACCTGATCACTAAGAAAACGAGCAATAAAAAGTGCCCAAGTTTCCGTATAGTGGAACAATTTAATCAATGAAACTTTCGGTCCAACATTTTCATCTTTGAATTGTTTCTTTTCTGGAAAATTGCTGGATTCAATTAAAATTTGTGCATCTTCATCGGGATATTCAATGGATTGTACTTCACCTTTCAGATATAGAAATTCGGAGCGATAGATTCTTTTATGTTCCTCTGGTCTATAGGCAATTGCTCGCCATAAAACAAGCCAAATAAAACCTAATGATGACGATGGAATACCTCGGCCCGCAATTAGTGCAATTTATAAGAGGGTACTGGTA
>CAZBIT010000378.1:0-3222 GCA_964491835.1 uncultured bacterium | reverse complement strand
CATTTTTTATGCGCCCCTTTTTTTTATTATAATTACATATTTAATTTAGAATTTCCGCTGGCAAAGGTGTTCTTCACCTTTGCCCTCTAAAATTACTTTACTATTGATACCTGAATTGGTTTACTTGCTTCTCCAAAATAAATACTTCTATGAGGAAATGGAATTTCAATTCCATTCTTATCAAATGCCTTTTTTAATCTTTTCCGAAATTCTCTCCCAACATCCCACTGCTTTATAGGTTTTGTTTTAATTCGTGCTTTAATTACAACTGCTGAATCATCAAAACTATCAATACCAAATATTTCAAGCGGTTCTAAAATATCATCCTTATATTTTTCATCATTTCTCAACTCTTCCGCCACTTCTTCCATTATATTTATAACTTTATCAGGGTCTTCTTTATATGCAATGCCAATATCAAAAACCATTGCAGACCAATCTTTAGTCATATTAGAGAGTGTATTGATTGTTCCATTGGGAAAAATATGCACAACACCATTTAAGTCCCTCAAAACAATTGTCCGCAGGTTGACAGCTTCTACAAGCCCACTTGTTCCATTAACTACAGCGACATCTCCGACTCTTATTTGATTTTCAACAAGCATAAATATTCCACTTATAATATCCTTAACTAAATTTTGCGCACCAAAACTTACAGCCAATCCAAAAATACCAGCAGCGGTCAGAATTGGTCCAATATTCACACCAAACGCATCAAGAACTATAGTTATTGCTATTCCAGCCAATAATATATTTATTATTTTTGAAAAAATATTTGACAGTGTTTCTAAACGTTTAATCGACTCTTCAGGATATTCTATCTTACTTTGTATTCTAATTTTTATTAAATCCGTTGTTTTATTTATTAACAATTTTAGAATGAAATATAATATAAAAAACAAAACGATAATAAACAAAATCCACGGACCTTCTATCAAAATTTTTTCCATCAAAATGTTAACATATTTTGAAAATTGCAAATTCATTATAATATGCCTCCCTTGTTAATTTTTATATAAATGGTTAAAAACAGTATTGATTTATAATATTTTCCCAATCTCATCCACAATAGGGATTTCTATTTTTATTTTTTTACCTCTTTCAATTATTTTATAACCATTAAGTTTGGGTGTAATTCTGCCAATCACTTCTGATTTAATGTTACGTTCTTTAAATGATTTCATAATTTTTTTTGATTCATCTGGATTGGATATTATGATAAGTGACCCGGATGCAATCAATTTAAGCGGGTCAAGATTAAATTTCCTGGCTATTTTTTTACATTCGGGATAAACGTATATCTTTTCCTTTTCAATAACAAATCCAGTATTACTTAATAAAGCAAGTTCATATAGTCCTCCAAGCAGACCACCCTCTGTTGGGTCGTGCATCGCCGATAATTTTGCCGAATTTAATGCTATTCTCGCTTCCTTTTGTATGCTTAATCCTGGAATTTTAATAAAGTTTTTTGCTTTTTTTACAAACCCCTTTCCAAAAATTTTATTAAGAGAATCCTCTTTTTCTCTTGCAATTATCGAAGTTGCCTCAATTGCAATACCTTTTACCAAAATTATTAAATCACCGCATTTTATTGAATCCTTATTTATAAGATTATTTTTTTGAACCTCACCTAACATTTGCCCGATAATAATCGGTCGATTTAAGTTAGGAGTAATTTCTGTGTGACCACCACAAAACGTAACATTAATCCTTTTAAGTGATGAAATCAAATTTTTAAATAATCTTTCGATATCTTTTTTCGATGTTTTTCCTTCGGGCATCAGAGCAGTTGCAAGAAACCATTTTGGCTCTCCCCCCATAACTGCTATGTCATTGACATTTATATTAATACAATACCAGGCTATATCGTCTGATACAAACGTAATTGGGTCGGTCTTTGCTATTAAATATTTATCTCCAAAATCGATAATGGTTGCATCGTCACCGACTCTGGAACCTATAATTACTCTCTTATCTTTTCTTGGAATTGCTGATAGTAATTTGCCCAAAAATTCGGGGTTTAATTTTCCCACTGGAAGATTCATATTTTTAAATATATTATTTAAAACTTCATTTTCAACAAAATAGTTGATAATATAAAAAAATTTCTATAAATTTAAACTTTAAAAATTTAATAAAAATACAATAATCAAAAAAATCGAAAAACAAAAAAAATTAAATTTGGTGAAATATGAAAGCGGCGGTAATATACAAAGCAAGAGATATCCGAATTGAAGACATAGAGAAACCAGAACCAAAACTAGGTGAGGCACTAATTAAAATAGATTCGATTGGGATTTGTGGTTCAGATGTTCACTACTACCAACACGGTCGAATCGGTTCAAGAGTGATAACAACTCCCCACATCTTAGGACATGAACTTTCAGGCACAGTTACAGAAGTGGGAAAAAACAATATTGGAATAAAAGAAGGAATGGCTGTAGGAATCGAACCTGCTATCTATTGCAAAGTATGCGAGTTATGCGTAACTGGCAAATATAACCTATGCAAAAATATTTCATATTATGGTGCACCCCCTTCCCTTGGTGGAATGAGGGAATATATGTGTTGTCCTGTTGAGAACGTCCTCCCAATACCTTCTAATATCACAACAGAAGAAGGAATCCTTCTCGAAACAATGTCGATTGGTATTTATTCAATTGACATAGCAAACATAAAACTCGGTGATTCTATTGCAGTATACGGAACGGGTAATGTTGGAATTTCAATCCTTCAATTGGCTCAATTGTCAGGTGCAACCGAAATATATATGGTTGATTTACTTGATTACAGGTTAAAAATCGCTGAGAAAATGGGTGCAATAACTATTAATGCAAAAAAAGAAAATCCCGCAGAAAAAATATTAGATTTAACCAAAGGCAGAGGAGTAGATGTCGGTTTTGAAGCAGCAGGTGACCCAGAAACTCCTCAATTAACAATGAATTCAATTAAACACGGTGGAACTTTCGTATTTGTTGGAATCGTGCCAACAAGTATTATACAATGGAATACTGAAGTATCAAGAAGAAGAGAACTCTTAATAAAATCAATATACAGGTCAAGACATACATATCATAGGGCTATTAGTTTAGTTGAAAAAGGAAAATTTAACGTAAAACCATATATTACTCACAGATTTCCTCTTGAAAAAGTAAAGGAAGCTTTAGAAACCGTTGGACATTATAAAGATAACGTTTTGAAAGCAATTGTAAAACCATAATT
>CAZBIT010000377.1:0-3234 GCA_964491835.1 uncultured bacterium | reverse complement strand
CACCTTTTGGGACAGGAGCAGGGAAATGCGAAGAATTTTTAAAGTCATTAAAAAATAAAGGGTATCCTTATCTGACTGCAATCGAATACGAGAGAAGAGATGTTGACCCATTCCTTGAAATACGGAATTTTGTTATACAATCGAAGAAAATATTCGGCACATTTAATCCAGTGTCCCCCAATTCAGGTTATGCACCTACGTTTAAGTATGAAATTATTGAAAAAAAATTTCAGGGGGGTAGTCCCACAGTTTGTCTTGTCAGTGATTTGAACAAGGATGGGAAAAAGGATATAATTATTGGTTCTTTTAACGAAGAAAATGCGCTTGTATGGTATGAGAATCCAAACTGGCAGAAACATCATATAGGAAATGTGAATCTCGAAGCAGGTGGTGTTTTGATTGATATAAACAGAGATGGACGGTTTGACATAATCGCAGGGAATGATTATCGTGGTGATGAACTATACTGGATAGAATCCCCAGAAGATGCAACTAAAAAATGGACAGTTCATATTATTGATAAAGAATTTAAAAAATACCATGACCAGGCATTTGGAGATGTTGATGGTGATGGAGATATTGAATTAATAGTTCCAACTCAAGAAGGTGGTAAATTAATGATTTATGATTTACCAAAAAATCCAGAAATCTCACCTTGGCCCAAGGAAGCAAGGAATATTATATCTGACATTGACAAGTTTGAAGGTGTCTCTGCAGTCGATGTCAATCGCGATGGAATAATGGACATTGCTTGTGGAGGATTCTGGTATATAAATGTTAAAGGATTGCCAAATAAATGGCTTAAAAAACAATTTTCGTCTCTGGATAAAACCAAACTTGCAGTTGGAGATATAAATAATGATGGTTATCCTGATATTGTGCTTGCAGAAGGAGAAGCAGATAATGGAAGATTATGTTGGTATAGTGGTCCTGGGTATGAAGAACACTATATTGACATAAATCTGTTCCATCCACATTCGCTTATGATAGAAGATTTTGACCACGATGACCATCAGGATATTATTGTTGGAGAAATGGGATTAAGAGATTATGCAAGCAGGTCGCGGCTAATTTTTTACCATAATAAAGGTAATGGTGTAGAGTTTGAAAAATCTGTTATCAGTACAGGCATTCCAACACATAACTCAGTTTGCACAGATATAGATAACGATGGTGATATTGATATTATTGGAAAGTCATTTGCAACCGGCTTAATTGGGATTTGGTATAATCAAGAAAGATAGTTACTTTCTTTGAAAAGAAAGTAACCAAAGAAACTTTTAAATTTCCGCTGGCGAAGGTTTTTATTCACCTTCACCTACGTTAGGTTCACATTGAGATTACGGCAAAAATCTTTTTGGAAAAATTCTTCCCCAGACCTTAAGTTGTTTGAAACCCTCCGCGTATTTAACGCCGCACTGCATACCGCGAAATCTTGCAAAAGAATACATAAATTCTATCATATCAATCTTATGGTGTTCTTTAAGCCAGGAAACTTGTGACTTATGACAACTGAACATTTCCTTTTTTATTTCAATAACGTCAGTTATATCGACATACTCTTCGGGTTGAAAATTCACTCCCACTACCGTATCCATATAGTATATCGGCGTGATTTTTTTATTACAAGGAGTTTCTGTTTTTAATTGAGGGAGGGTCGATGCAAATGAAGAATTGAAAACAACCCCGCTTGTAATGTTATGGTCGGTGTGGTAATCATCAGGGGAATGCGTAATGATGACATCCGGGTCGGCTTTTCTTATAATTTCAGCCATTTTTAGTCGTGTTTCTTGCGTGTCGTGTATGTCCATATCATCGATATCTATTGTCATTGATTCAGCATTAATTATTTTTGCAGCATTAATAGCTTCCTGTCTTCGAATATCTCTTAGTTCATCTCGTGGGATTTTTTCGTGACCCAAATTACCATTTAATGCTTGACACATAAATATTTTGTGACCATTTTGTGAATATAAGGCAAGTGTTCCTCCACATAAAAGTTCAAGGTCGTCTGGATGTGCTCCAACTGCGAGAACGTTCATTTTATCCTCCTAAAATTGTTTGTAAGGAATTTTAAAAAGTTATTTTATTTTTAAGATAAAATAAATATTTTATTTAAAAAATCAACTGTTTAAAATATAAAATTTTATATTGAAATAATAGAAAATTAAGATTACATTTAAAATATTATATTTGTTTTAACTATTAAATGTCAAATAAAAATGTAGGAAAGTAAACATTGATATCTAAATGGAAACACCCGGGTGGTAAACTTAGAGAATTAGGTTCAGAATGTTTAACCGATAAAGAGATTCTTGCTATAATAATTTCAACAGGTATAAAAGGTAAACCCGCTGAAAAAATCGCTGAAGAAATATTAAAAAAATTTAACTCTCTCGAAGGTTTAGCAAACCAGCCAATTGAAAAATTATTAGAAATAAAAGGATTGTCCGATGTTAAAATAATTAGAATAGCAGCTGCTTATGAATTAGCACGACGTTTAACTGTATATAATAAATAATTTGATAAAAATGAAAAAGAAAACAAAAATTAGAGAAAAAGCAACACGAATACCAGAAGTCCGTCAATCAAAGTGGGGAAAAGAAATAAATAAATATTTTAAAGAGATGGAAGGACTTAACAATGAATCAGCCCGTTCTCACCGATTTTCAATGTTACTACAAGAACTATTAAGTATTACGCCAAACTTCATTGATAATTATTGTTCGGGTATAGAAAAATATATAAAAGTAAGTCAAAAGGACTGCATTCTTAAAGGTAAAACTGATAACCTGTTCGGAAATATTGTCATTGAGTTTGAATCTAATATTTTAAAAAATTTATCAGAATCTAATGAGCAACTTAAAAAATATGTTTCAATCCTTTGGTCTCAAGAACCTTTTGATAATCGAACTCCTTATATATGTATAGCAACTGATGGAGTTAGATTTATTTCTTATTCACCTATTATTCCAGATCCTTCTGTAAAAGAAATAAATCCTGATGATATACGACTTCAGATTATTGAAGAATCGGATTGGACAAAACTAAAACCTTATGAGATATTTCATTGGCTTGATAGATATTTTCTTAGAAAAGAAATCCTGCCTCCAACCAGTGATATGATTGTATCGGACTTCGGAATAAAAAGTCACTCTTTCCAATACACAACGAACATAATGTTATCGACTTGGAAAAAAATTAAAAACAAAAGTTCATTCTCCGTAATTTATG
>CAZBIT010000376.1:0-3241 GCA_964491835.1 uncultured bacterium | reverse complement strand
TATTAAATGGACTTCTAAAGGGATTCAAATTTCAAATTTATCGGGTAATGCTTCTGCAATTAATATAATACCTGATAGTGCCGGTGGAGCAGTTATTGCGTGGGCTGAAGGAGATTCAATTCGTATGCAGAGAGTGGATTCACTTGGTAATCCAAAATGGGTTCCGGGTATGAATGGGATTTCTATTGACACTGTTAATCCTTTTAAAGGTTTAAAAATGGTAAGATTGGATTCTTTAAGCACAATACTTTACTGGATTAAAGGTGGTCTTGCAGATACATTGTTTATGCAGTTAGTTGACAGTACAGGAGCAAAAAAATGGTCACCAAAGGATACGGTATATGCAGGTAGTAGTAATATTATTAATTTTACTGCCATGGGAGATTCAGGTGTTTCATTTGTTGCGTGGGCTATTTTGAGTGATAGCATTCGTATTAATAAAGTATTAGAGACAGGTGAAGAAGTATGGGGAGATTCTGGAGTAGCAGTTGCTCTTACAGGAACTAATATGAGCGGTATGAGTTTAGTAAGGGATGGTGCAGATGGAGTGTATTTGGTATGGAAACATAACGATGCAGGAGAGAAGGTAAAAGTACAGAGGTTTGATATTAATGGTGCTCCTCAATGGGGTTCTCCGGTTGAATTAACATCGTATGCATCTGTGGAATGTAATCTACAAGCAATACCAGATGGTTCAAATGGTATTATAGTTGCTTGGGAAGATATAAGAAATGGCAATTCTGATATTTACGCTCAGAGATTGAGTAGTGGTGGAGTACAACAGTGGAATCCTGGATATGATATTCCAGTTTGTGTAAGTCCAATTACTCAAGACAAAGTAAATATTGTAAGTGATGGTGATGGTGGTGCTATTATTGTATGGAAAGATGAAAGAACTGTTAAAAGTGGTATATATGCGCAGAGAATTGATAATAGTGGATTAATTTTGTGGTATGATAATGGCGTAGCGATTTCTGATAGCGGATTTACTAATGATACTGACCCAAATATCATAAGTGATGGGAAAGGGAATGCTATTATTTCCTGGACAAGAAATAAAAATGCTTACGTAAAGAAAGTATGGGCAAATGGACTGTTGTATCCCGGTAACATCGTTAATGTCTCTATGGCAAAAACTATGTATGGCAACCCTGGTGATACAATTGTTACTCCAATGAATGTGGATAATATATTTGTTTCTGACAATGTATTGAGTTGCGTGTTTTACTTGGAGACCGATACTTCTGTTATTCGTGTAGTCGGGTTTGACTCTATAGGAACATTAGCAGTGGGGACAACGTTAAATACAAACTTTAGTCGCATTGATTCTGTATATTTTAGTGTTAATGCTCCGATTCCTATAACTGGTTCTGGTACTTTATTAAAGATTAAATTATTGGTGAATAATTCATCAAAGTGGGGTGATATTGATACTGTAAAAATTGATAGTTTTGTGTATAACAGCGGTATTCCGGCTGTTCGTGTCACTGATGGTTTTTACGCAGGTCAATTTAGAGTATTTGGTGATGTAACGGGAGACGATTCGGCAAAAGCAATTGATGCCTCACAGATATTAAAATATGTTGTTGGTAAAACAACATTTGATTCTCTTACTAAAATAGTTGCAGATGTGAGCGGTAATGGGAAAATTTTTGCATACGATGGTGCATTGGTTTTACTGCATGATATTGGTTATTTACCACAGTTCCCCACAGGAGATACGTTGTTTGCCTGGCATTTAGGATTTCCACGTCTTGCTCCTATAACTAATAGTAAAGCAGAGATAATTGCGAATATTGTTAGAACAGAGACAGATGTGATAATTCCGATAGAACTAAGGAATGTAAATAATGTTTTATCAAGTGATATTGTTTTGAGTTATGATAATGAGTTAATAGAGTTTGTTGGATATAACACTACAGAGATTTCTAAAGATTTTCAGATAATGACTAATTATAAAGATGGTGTTTTATATGTATCCATGGCATCAGTTAAGGGAATGACTGAGGATGGGAAATTAATTGAATTGAGATTCAGGGCAAAGAATGAGAATTTTGACATACAGTTTGTTAGTTTTTCTTTAAATGAAGAGGAATTTGAGGTTTCAACTGGATTGGAAACAAATATGCCCAAGAAATTTGCACTTCATCAGAATTATCCGAATCCATTTAATCCTGAGACGGTGATAAAGTTTGACCTTCCTAAGAGTAGTGATGTTATATTGAAGATATATAACGTTCTTGGGCAGGAAATAAGAACACTTATAAATGAGAGGAAACCCGCAGGTTATCATTCTGTGAAATGGGATTCAAAGAATAATAATGGTGTCACTGTTTCAAGTGGGATTTATTTGTATAGGTTAAAAGCAGGCGAGTTTGTAATTACGAAAAAGATGATTCTGATTAAATAAAATATTTTAAACCACTGAATATACGGAATACACAGATTAATTAATAATCAATTATTGTAAGGGCGAATAACTATTCGCCCTTATTTGTTATTAGACCCGTAAGTTTAAGGATTAATAAATTAAAATAATTAAAAAATTTTTTAAATTTGGGGGGTAAAAATGTTCATCGTTCAATCTTATTCAATAGCAATTATTATGTGTTTTATTACTATGCTTTGTTGGGGTTCTTGGGCAAATACGCAAAAGTTGGCTTCGAAAGAATGGCGTTTTCAACTCTTTTACTGGGATTATGCTATTGGTGTTTTCTTATTAGCGCTGATTTTTGCTCTCACTTTAGGTAGTATGGGTTCTATTGGAAGAAAATTTATAGAGGACATTAGTCAAGCAAATTATAATGCAATTTTCTATGCATTACTTGGTGGTGTCATATTCAACCTGGCAAATATTCTTCTTGTTTCCGCAATTGACATTGCTGGAATGTCTGTTGCATTTCCAATTGGCATTGGTTTGGCACTTGTAATTGGAGTTATCGTCAATTATATCGCAACTCCTTTAGGAAGTCCTGTGTTTTTATTTTTGGGTGTTTTAGGAGTTGTAATTGCGATAATTGTTGATGCTATTGCATATAAAAAAATTCCTTCACAAGGACAAAAAACTACATTGAAAGGTATTATTATATCAGTTATTGCTGGAATTTTGATGGGATTTTTTTACCGTTTTGTTGCTAGTTCAATGTCAACTGATTTTGTTAATCTTGAGCCAGGAAAACTTGGTCCATACTCGGCGGTGCTAATTTTTTCCATTGGTCTTTTGCTTTCTAATTTCGTATGG
>CAZBIT010000375.1:0-3243 GCA_964491835.1 uncultured bacterium | reverse complement strand
AGATTTTATAGCAGAATTAATAAGCGAAGAAGCCAGAAAAACTAAGGGAGTTTATTATTTTATTTTACATGAAATTATTGAAAGCAAAAAGTATTCTATTATTTTTATAGAAGGTTCAAGATATGCCTTAAAAAATTTATTATGGGTAATTAAATGTAATCTTCCTTATGAAGTTTTATATATAAAAAGATACGATAACTAAAAAACTGGAACTCTAATTATTGAATAATTAATTAAGGAATAAATAAATGTTCAAGAATATTTTGACAAATATATTCGGGAAAAAATCTGACAGGGATACAAGGAAAATATTACCGATTGTTGATGAGATAAACGTATTGTATGAGGAATATCGTTCTTTAACAGATGAACAGATAAGGGGGAAAACCCAGGAATTTAGAAATGTTATTTTAGAGGAACGGAAAAAGTTAGAACAGGAATATGCTGATTTGCCAGAGGAGGAGCGCGATGACTTGATTATGGAAAGAGAAGAGGAAATACTTGATGAGATACTTCCAGAGGCGTTTGCGCTTGTTAAAGAAGTTTGCAGACGACTTTTAGGAAAAAGCTGGGATGTTTGCGTGCAAAAAATTATATGGGATATGATTCCATTTGACGTTCAATTAATCGGAGCGGTTATACTTCATCAAGGTAAGATTACTGAAATGGTAACAGGAGAAGGTAAAACGCTTGTCGCTACTATGCCACTTTATTTAAATTCTCTTTCGGGAAGGGGAGTTCATCTTGTTACTGTTAATGATTACCTCGCTAAAAGAGATGCAGAGTGGATGGGGAAAATTTATGAATCATTGGGGGTTTCTGTGGGTTGCATCTTAAATGATATGGATAATGAACAAAGAAGAGTAGAATATGCAAAAGATATTACATACGGGACAAATAACGAATTTGGATTTGATTATTTAAGGGATAATATGGCGGTGTCAGAGGAAGACCTTGTCCAGAGAGGTCATTATTATGCAATAGTAGATGAGGTTGATAGTGTATTAATTGATGAAGCAAGAACTCCTTTAATTATTTCTGGTCCCGTAAGTGTTTCCACTCATAAATATCAGGAAATGAAACCTTCCGTCGAAGAATTAGTAAAAAAACAGATTCTTCTTATAAACAAAATAGTTTCTGAGGCGGAAAATTTTCTTGGTGAAGGAAAAGAATATCCAGCGGGGATAAAGATTTTGCAAGCATTCCGTGGGGCTCCAAAAAATAAGAAACTAATGAAATTGCTTAACGAAGCCGGAACGAAAAAGTTGATGAGACAGGTTGAAAATGACTTTATGAGGGATAAAAAAATGAATGAAGTCGACGAGGAATTATACTTCAGTATTGATGAAAAAAGTAATGTTATTGACCTTACAGAAAAAGGGAGAGAAGCACTTTCACCAAATGACCCAGAAATGTTTGTTCTGCCTGACTTATCAGAAGAACTTCATAAAATTGAAACGTCAGAGTATTATTCTTTAGAGGAAAAGGAAAGAAGAAAGGAAGAATTACAAAAAATATACGGTGAAAGAAGTGAAAGAATTCATAATATTTCTCAGCTTTTAAGAGCATATTCTCTATTTGAAAAGGATGTTGAATATGTAATAACTGATGGGAGGGTATTGATAGTTGATGAGTTTACTGGAAGGATTTTGCCAGGTAGAAGATACAGTGATGGTCTTCATCAGGCATTAGAGGCGAAAGAAAACGTAAAAATCGAAAGAGAAACACAAACGTTAGCAACGATTACCTTACAAAATTATTTTCGCCTTTATAGAAAACTTGCTGGAATGACAGGGACCGCCTATACGGAAGCACCTGAATTCTGGGAAATATATAAACTTGACGTTACAGTTATTCCAACCAATAAACCAGTAATAAGAGATGATTATGACGATAGAATTTATAAAACAAAAAGGGAAAAATATAACTCTGTTATTAATGAAATTGAAGAGATGATATCAAAAGGAAGACCAGTTCTTGTTGGAACGGTAAGTGTTGACGTGTCTGAAACACTCAGCAGGATGTTAAAGAGAAGAGGAGTAAGACATTCTGTGCTTAATGCGAAGTATCATCAACAAGAAGCAGAAATAATAACGAATGCAGGAAGAGCAGGAGCAGTAACTATAGCAACAAATATGGCTGGCAGAGGGACTGACATCAAACTTGGGCAAGGAGTAGTAGATGCGAGCGGATTGCATATTATTGGTACTGAAAGACATGAGGCAAGGAGAATTGATTTACAGTTGAGAGGTAGAAGTGGGAGACAGGGAGACCCTGGTTCATCAAAGTTTTATTTATCTCTTGAAGATGACCTTATGCGACTTTTTGGCTCTGATAGAATTGCTGGTGTTATGGATAGATTAGGTGTTAAGGAGGGCGAAGTTATTCAACACCCTTTAATTACAAGGTCGATTGAAAAAGCCCAAAAAAGAGTTGAAATGCATAATTTTGATATCAGAAAACATCTTTTAGAGTATGATGACGTTATGAATCAGCAAAGAGAAGTCGTTTATGATAGAAGACGCCATGCATTGATGGGTAAGAATCTTAAGGGTGAAATACTTCAAATAATTGATGAGATTATTGAAAGTTCTGTTAATGAATTCACTGACCCGAAAACATATCCTGAAGAATGGGACCTTGTAGGTTTAAAAGAAAAGATGGCTAAGATAATGCTTTTAAGGATTGATATATCTCCAGATAAGATTTCGTCTTTTAAACAAGAAGAGCTGATAGATAGGCTTAAAAAGAATGCTCATACGTTGTATGAAAAGAAGGAAGAGATTATAAGTTCGGATTTAATGCGGAAACTTGAGAGGTTAGCTACTTTGAGGATAATAGACGAAAGGTGGAAAGAACATCTATATGAAATGGATCAGTTAAAAGAGGGTATTGGATTAAGAGCGTATGGTCAAAAAGACCCACTGATTGAATATAAACGTGAAGGTTACAATTTATTTGTGAATATGATAAATAGAACAAATGAGGAGATTGTCGAGTTAATATTCAAGGCGCAGATTGCTGAGGAAGCCCCTTCAACACGAAGAATGCCAGCAGGAGTGGTAACTCATCATGCTTCAGCTTCGGGTATGGGATATAGCACGGCTAATCAACAGCAAGAAAATCAGCCATCCGGAGCCAAAAAAAGACCTGTTAGGGTTGAGGTAAAAGTTGGAAGAAATGACCCTTGCCCCTGTGGAAGTGGGAAAAAGTATAAAAAATGTTGTGGGAAAAATTTATAAA
>CAZBIT010000374.1:0-3251 GCA_964491835.1 uncultured bacterium | reverse complement strand
CCCACTTTCTCATATTTTATAATTTTACTTTCCTTTCCCATACTTTTATAAGTTACATCAATAATCTCATCATCAAGAAAACCTATATAAAGTGAATCACCATTTATTGATATCCGAGAAATGGTATGCGCTTGTATAATATGAAGAGTGTTATAAGGTAATAATTTTTCACTAATGTCCTCTATTACTTGACTTGAATCATTCTTATAGGGTAAATTATATAAAGCAAAATCCATAAACGTATATTGCCCAAGTTTTATTAAATGTCCTTCAAGCATACCCATCGGAGATTCATTTTCTGAACAGATCACAAGGTATGATTCTTTTTTCTTATTATCTTTATCTTTCATTTTCCGGAATTCATACATATCTTTTCCATTTTTCCACTTTCCAAGTAATCCGGGATCAAAAATCACATCTTCCTCAGTATATAGAGGATGCAATGATTTAATCGGGACACACCCTCCAATAAATATTACCAAAATTATAGCAAACGCAAGTAACATAGTTTTATTTTTCATTTTATGCTCCATTGTTATTAAAATAAGGTTTATATGTCCTAACAAGAGTCCGCACTATTTTTCTGCGGTCAGAAGGGGAAGAGTTCGGCATATCATATACTCCAATATATATATTATCTTCGGAAACGGTTCGTGATATAAGTTCATTTATTCTCTGCCTTTTCCATGTCCGTTTATTATGCAGAATCTCATCGCTATCACCTATATAATCAATAGTATAATTAGAGGGATCATTTACAGGGTCAGTCCTGTGCAAAATTATAAATATACCCTCTTCATCTGGCGATTTCCATTCGTTAAACCTATACGGACCTTTAATGAGTTTCATATACATTGAATTATTATCCAATCTTACTACCGAAGGGTCTTTTTCTATGATACGCTCTATCTGTTCATACATTTTAACTGCCATCCTTTTTTGCTCTTTTTGAATATTGTATAAAATACCTGCTATAATTACCAGAACAACAATCAAACTGACTGCAAAAACAGGTTTCCAATTAAAATAATGCCATTTTTCCCGTTTTGGAAGTATCTTTTTGATACGGCTTTTTTTTATTCCGAGGTAAACCTCGGCTGTAAAATTCGCAGGAAGCGGAACGGGTTTATCTACATTACTAATCGTATCCACGACTTTCTTAAAGCGCGTAAACTCTTCAAGTTTATCTCTGCAATCAGGACATTTATCCAAATGTGCCAATAATTTAATTTTTTCTTTTTCAGATAAGTCACCCCCAACATACAGGGTAATTCGGCTTTTCATTTTAAAACAACTCATATATTCACCTCCCCGTTTTTTTTCATATTAAACCGTTCAGGATAGTATTTAATTAACGAATTTCTCACCTGTTCCCTCGCTTTTGCCAAATGCACCCGAACTGTGCTCTGGTTACATTTAAGTATTACTGCAATCTCATCAGTAGAAAATCCCTGAAGGTCCCTCAGAACAAAAACTTTCCGCTGATTTACAGTTAATTCCCTTGTAATCTTATGGATAATTCCTTTCAATTCTTTCTGTTCAAAACGGCTGCCCGGGTCAGAAGGAGATTTATCCATTATTGAAGTTTCGTCGATTTCATCTAGTGAAGTATTACGGTGTCGGATGTTTTTTCTCTGGTAATCGATGGACAGGTTGACCGTTACGCGATATAACCATGTCGTGAATCTATATGCACTATCGAATTTATTTATCGAATTATAAAGTCGAATAAAAACCTCCTGTGCAATATCGTTTGCATCTTCAGAGTTTCCAACAACTTGATATGCAATTGAGGAGATTCTTGGACTGTGCTGTTCAATAATCTTTTGAAATGCTTCAATATCTCCGTTCTGAACACGCTTTATATATTCATTATCCTCATATTCCATAATAAAAGAAATTATCCTTTATTCTGTCTTGATTTTTTTCATATTAAAGAAGCAATCTCATTCCTTTATATATGATACGTATTTTTCTTTAAATTTGCTTATTATATTATAAAATTTCATTATTTTTTTATAAATTTTAAAATCAAGGGCGACGATAATCATCGTCGCCTGTGTATGAAAAATAATATATAATTCCTTAGGGTTATTATTTTGGGTATGGTTTGTCTTAAAGAAAATACTTGATGTTTTTATTTTATAAATTATATATATTTTCTCACAATTTAAGGTTTAAAGGAGAAAATCGAATGAAAGCAATGGTATTAAATAAGATATGTAATATTGAAGAAAATAGGATGCCACTTGAGTTGAAAGATTTACCTGTTCCTGTTGTTGGTGAGGATGAGATTTTAATAAAGGTATCCGTCTGTGGGATTTGTCATACTGAATTGGACGAAATTGAAGGGAGAACGCCTCCACCTCGTTTTCCTGTAGTTCTCGGTCATCAGGTAATTGGAAGAGTTGAAGAAATTGGAAGTAAAACAAAGAATTTTAAAAGGGGGGATAGAGTAGGAATCGGCTGGATTTATTCTGCTTGTGGAAAATGTAAATTCTGTAAAGAAGGCAACGAAAATTTGTGTCAGGATTTCAAAGCAACCGGAAGAGATGTAAATGGAGGATATGCTGAATATATGAAAGTATCGGAAGATTTTGCTTACATAATTCCTGATGTATTTTCGGATTTAGAATCAGCACCACTTTTATGTGCGGGTGCCATTGGTTATAGGTCTTTAAGGTTAACGGGGCTTAAGGATGGTGAAAATTTGGGACTTACAGGATTTGGTGCATCAGGTCATCTTGTCTTGAAAATGGTAAAACATAAATATCCAAACACTAAAATTTTCATATTTGCCAGAAGTAAAGAGGAACAAACGTTTGCAAAAGAACTCGGAGCGGCCTGGTCGGGAGATACTGAAGAGAAATTACCCAAGAAACTTGACTGTATAATCGATACCACGCCTGTCTGGAAACCAATAGTTGAAGCACTGCGAAATTTAGCACCAAACGGAAGATTGGTAATAAATGCTATTCGTAAGGAAAATATTGATAAAAATTATCTTTTGAAATTGGATTATCCAGAGCATTTGTGGATGGAGAAAGAAATAAAAAGCGTTGCCAATGTAACAAGAAGAGATATAAACGAATTCCTGCAATTAGCAGGAGAAATTCCAATTAAACCAGAAGTCCAGGAATATACATTAGAACAGGCAAATGAGGCGTTAGTTGAACTGAAAGAAAGAAAAATTCGTGGAGCGAAAGTACTAAAGATTGCATAAATAAAATAGTAATAATAATTTATGACAG
>CAZBIT010000373.1:0-3261 GCA_964491835.1 uncultured bacterium | reverse complement strand
TCATATTTTATTACGACTGGTAAATAAATTGACTCATTATTTTTTACATTTAAATCATTATTTTTTAAAATATCTATGGATTCTTTTGGAATAAAAATTGATATTATTTTTCCATTTTTAATTGGACTTTCTATAGAAATCTCAAAACCATCATCATTGAATTCTTTTATTTTATTCAATTCAATAAACAAATTTCCAATTATATTATCATAAGTTACAGGAATTATATCAAGATTTTCTTTATAATCTTCCAAATTTATCAATACAGGTTTTTTATCATCCTGACGACCCTCAATAGACCTATCTACATCTACATATTCAATATCATTTTCAAACACATTTAAAACTTCATTAATTTTATGTTTTGTCTCATTTATATTTTTTAAAGTAATATCTTTATTTTCTTGATTTTCTATAACAACACCTTTATCCTTATTATCCAGTTCAATTTTTTTGTTTTCATTTTCTATACTTAATGAATCATTATTATTCTCTTTATTTTTGGAATCCAAAACCACATTCTCATTTTTTATGTTAAAAATTCTAACATAACCTTCTATTAATTCATTATTTGTATCAATCCCTATATCATTTACGTTTTTGTCTCTAAGTATTTTTACTTTTAAAGGTTCTAACGTTTTTGAATCATTAATCAAATTTTCCGAATTAAATTCAAACTCAAATTTCTTATCGTTTTTGTCATCATAATTAATATCAGGAAAAAATAACAACGATATACCTGATTCTTTATTATCATTTTTAACATTTAATTTAATGGGTATAGAAAACTCTTTACTTTTATAAGATTCCAAATCTGAAACATCAAAAAATCCTTCTAATGAAAGTTTATTAAAATTGGAAAATACAGTTTTACCAATATCATTATTTAATTTATTCTTTTCATTATCGCTTGAAGTTGATTCTATTATTTTATCGTTATTATAATAAGATAAATGATTATCATCAAGCGTTACTATAAATGGACTTTCATTTCCAGTAATATCATTATTTATATTAAAAAAATCACTCATTTTAAAATTTAGAAATGACTTTACATATTCAATAGGTTCAGGATTCTGAATATTTATCTTAAAATCTTTGGTATTCTGAGTTGGGATTATAACAGGAATATTGACACTTTTATCGGCAGGATTATATGTAAAATTTTTGATTTGGAAATCGTTTTTATTTATTTTAAACTTTAAAGGATTTAATTGTTCAATCTGCTTGATGTTATCAGTATTAAATAACAAAGACAATAAAATCTCGTCATTATCACTTAATATAGTATTTTCATTAAAATTATAAGGTTTAAGTATTACTTCATTAGAAGAATTATCTTTAATGTCGTATGTGTAATTTTCAAGTTTATTAATGGATTGGAAAAGATTTAGAGGAAATGAATAATCAAATTTACTATTTGGATTATTGTTTGAAGCAAAATTTATAAATTTATCAAATAAATTTTTATCTACAACGGTTTTAATATCATCATAAGCAGAACTAAAGGAAGAAGGTTTTCCACTCTCAATAAGTGGAATACTGTTTTTCTCCCCAATATCTTTTAATATCTCAAAAAAATTATTACTTATACTTCCTTTATCTATTTGAGATATTTCTTGCCTAAATTCCTGTCCTTGAATATTCGGATCAAATAAAACAGAAAATAAGGACAGATTCATAAAATCATTTTTTAATAATATATTTATATAAAATAATAAAATAAACTCTTATTTTTAATGCAACTTTTATGCCACCCTCCAATTTCTAAAATAAATATTAATACAAATTAAATATTTATAATATAATATATAAAAAATTTAAACAATTATGAACTTTATATTCATATTATTATAGGGAAAAAATTTCCTTTATACTTAATTCTAATATGCTCCTGTCAATCTTTGTGTGATTTCAGTTGCCCGGTCAACAGGCATTAGTCCGATAATTCTTGCTACTCTTCTATCTTCCATTTGTAAGAAAATTTCAACTATCGTTTGGTCATCAAGTTGTGATATAATTGGGGCAGCGTCTTCCGGTCTCATCCCTTCATATACTTTAGCAAGTTTCTTAATTCTATCATTCTGAATTCCTTCTTTTTGTCCAATTAGCATATCCAACTGTTGTTTGACAGATTTTAAGCTATCTTTTTCAAAAACAACTTTTTGTTCTTCCGATTTTATGTTCGATTCCCACTCGTCAAGTTTAATTTTCCTCTTTTCATAATCTTGTGTTCTTAATTGTTCTGCAGTCGGTATTCCAGTTATTAAAGATGAATCAACAACTGCTTCTTTACTCATCATCTTCTCTATTTTCGACTGAAAAGGCAGAGGTTTATCTCTTAACATATAAACAATCCCATATATTATCCCAACCATTACGATAAAAGAAAATGTGAAAACTGATAAATATTTTATTATTAATTTCATATTTAAAATATTAAAAAAATTAGATACTTATTTTTGAAACTAATTCTTCTGGGAGAAAATACTTTGAAACAGAAACCTCATCATTATGAAACTGTTGTTCTTTATCAAATTCTCTGATGTATTCTTCCAAAGACCTTTGCTTAAGATTTTCAATAACTCGTTTTTGTTTAAATGCTTCCTCTAATTTCCTTCTCCTATTTTCAACCTCTTTCTTACATTCTTCTATTCGCTTCAATTGTCTTTCTATCTCATAAAACAACCATGAAAAATAATTGTCGTAAAATCTCATCTCAATGACAGATAAACTCTTTTTACTTCTTATACTATTTTGATAACTATTCAATTTTTTCTTAAGTCCATAAAGAACATTATCTTCCAATTCAAGCATCATAAGAGAATTTGCAAGTTCTCTTTCCTTTACGTTCTGAATCACCTCTTTAATATCAAGAACTCTTTGTAATCTGAAACTATACTTCCTCATTTTAAATCAAATTAATTTACTGAAATATTCTTAACTAAATCTAACAACCTTTTTAATGATTCATCAAATTCACATTTCTCATAAATATCCTGTCTTAAAAACTGATTTATAGAATCAATAAGATTAATTGCTTCATCAATTTTTGGATTACTTCCTTTAGAATATGCCCCTATATTGATTAAATCTTCTGACTCACGATATGTTGCAAGTAAGTTTTTCAATTTATATGATGCAATTCTATGTTCTTCACTAACGACATCAATCATTAGTCTTGAAATACTATTCAATACATCCACAGCAGGATAATGATTGGCATTTGATAATCTTCTTGATAAAACGATATGTCCATCA
>CAZBIT010000372.1:0-3268 GCA_964491835.1 uncultured bacterium | reverse complement strand
TTACAAAAAAACTTGACATTGATAATGTCAAAGTTGGTGGGCTTATCTCCGCCATTATGTTTACTCAAACGATTATGGTATTGATTGTCGGTCCTCTCGTCGATGTTTATGGAGCAAAACTATTTGCTATAATCGGATATGTTGTTTCATTCGTGGGGGCATTTTTATTTATCAATGCAAAGTCATATAAAATTGCATTTATTGGAAGCATCTTTTTAGGAGCTGGAGCTTCCTGTTTGACTACGATAGCGAACGTTCTTGGTGTCGTTGTTCTTTTTGGAGGGTCAAATCCTCCAGCAGCAATAAGTTTAGCGACTACATTTTTTGGATTGGGTGCCTTCTTTACTCCATTTATTATTGGAATACTCCTGAAAAAAGTTGGTTATAAGGTAACGGGGAATCTCATTTCGGTTATTGTTTTACTACCGATATTTTTTGCAATTGTTGCTCAAGGTTTTCCAAACGTTCAAGCAGGATTTGAAATATCTCAAGCGTTCGGTCTCCTTACAAAGAATATTGTTATTATATGTTCTTTAGTTCTTTTCTGCTATGTTGGATTGGAGATATCAATGGGAGGATGGGTTTCTTCGTATGCAAGTGAAATAGGATTTTCTGACCGCGGAGCAAATCTTGCTCTGTCTTCTTACTGGATTTGCCTGATGTTTGCTCGATTGACAACTGCTGGTTTTGGTATTAAACCGTTAGTAACGCCCGAGATTGGTATAAAAGTTGCAATGGTATTGGCAGTTCTTGCCATCATTGTTATTGGGTTTCTGACAATAGTGAAATCGAAATCATTGGCTTTATTAGGGATTGCTTTGATGGGATTAATTTTTGGACCTATATATCCGAATCTGCTTGGTGTGACATTGGGAAATCCATCAGTTGTAAGTGTGGTGGGGAGTGCATACGGCATTATTCAGGCGATAGGACTTCTTGGAGCAAGCATTATTCCTGCAGCAATTGGCGTGTATTCTAAGGGGAAAACCATTCAGAAGAGTTTTAAGATTGCTGTGGTTACCGCAGTAGTTATGTTAATTGGGATTATTATTATGGCACAAGTATAAATAAATAATCTCTAAAATTACATTATTAGATTTTTTTAATGAAATCGCTTAAAAAAGAAAATGTGTGCGTTGGTCTTGTGACCAACACACAGCAAAATTTTTTAAAATTTACCATAGTTTTGTCAGTATTTTGCTAAAATCTCTTTCAGAAAAGCTAAAAACTCATCACCAAGGTCTTTTCTTTTAAGTGCAAATTCTACATTAGTTTTGAGAAAATCAAGTTTATTCCCTATATCATATCTTATTCCTTCAAATTTAAAGCCATAAACTGGTTGAGTTTTGTTTAATATTTTTATTGCATCGGTAATCTGGATTTCGTTTCCTTTCCCTTGAATCGTTTTTTCAATGCACTCAAATATTTCTGGAGTTAATATGTATCTCCCACCTATAGCGAGCGTGGAAGGTGCTTCTTCTATTGAGGGTTTTTCGATGAGGTCTTTTATTAAGTATAAGTTTTCATTTATAAGTTCGCCATCAATAATTCCATATCTCGAAACCTTGTCTTTGGTTACTTCTTCGAGTCCTATGATTGTGTATGGATACTTTTCAAAAATTTTCATTAATTGTGCAGTGCATGGTTCTTTTGAATCAACTATTGTGTCCCCCAACAGAACGACAAATGGTTCATCATCTACGTGCTGTTTGGCATAATATATTGCATCGCCAAGTCCGCCTAGAGATTTCTGGCGGATGAAGTGGATATTAGCAAGATTTGAGATTCTTTTTATTTCCTTTAAAAGTTCCTCATCATTTTTTTCTTCGAGTTCAGATTCAAGTTCATAACTTCTATCAAAATGGTCCTCTATGGCTCTTTTCCCTTTACCAATGATAATTAAAATGTCTTTAATCCCAGAAGATACTGCCTCTTCGACGACGAATTGGATAGTTGGAGTATCAACTATTGGAAGCATTTCTTTTGGTTGAGCTTTCGTTACAGGGAGAAATCTTGTTCCAAAACCCGCTGATGGAATAACCGCCTTTTTAATCATTTTTCTTCCTCTATTACTTTTGGTTTGAAAATTATAGTATTTATTTTCTGAAATTCATTCTTTAGTTTTTCATACATATCCTCACCTTCATATATTCCGATGATACTTCCACCAGAACCAGCAAACTTGGCGCTTGCACCACAACTTCTTGCACATTCAATTATCTCGATGTTTTCGGTACTTATTGGGAAAATTTTTCTCCTCATATCAAAGTTTGCATTCATTAATTCACCAAGTTTTTTATAATCTTTGTTCAACAGGCAATTCTTTGCTTCTTCAGCAAGGTTAGCAAAAACCTTCATTGCGGTAATTATTTCAGTATCTCCCCTATTAAATCTATCTTTAATATTGCTGTGAATTGCACCTGAAACTTTGCTCAGTTTTGTTTGATAAGCGACGTACAGCGTTGGAAGTAAGTTTGGGTCAAGGGATTCATATAAACCATACCCCTGTTTTTGGATTATAGATTTATCGAAATCCATATAAACAACCCCTTCATAAACCTGAATTACTCTGTCTTGAAGCCCAGCAGTAATGTTTAATTCTTCGGATTCGACGCTTAATATAAGATTTGCTTGAATTGGTTTTGGTATCTCAACGTTATAAAATTCCATAAGTGCTCTGAGTGTTGCGGTTATAATTGCACTTGAACCAGCAAGACCGACCTGTCGGGGAATGTTTGTTTTATATCGAATGGTAAAATTTTTGTTTTCTAATTTTATATTGTTTTTGTAACAGTATTCACCAAACTTTTTTATCGTTGCTTTAATAAGTCGAACACCGCCATAATAACCACTTTTTCTAACGTCGTCGATTAATTCAAATATGCTCAGAAACGTTGATTTATCCCTTTCGTTTGGGATTATATTGATTTCTGTGCTTTCATAGATGGTCACTTCCGCATTGAAGTTTCTCAATATTATCGAGATGGTTTTCCCGAAATATCCATCGGATGGATTTCCTATTAATCCAGCCCTTGAATGTGCTATGGTATTTATAATCATATTATTATTTTTTTTAATAAATCTTTTTATTTATCGGAATATGTTGAATTAAAATTTAAAAAATGTTATTATCATTGTCAATAATGAAGTTTTTTATTTTTTCTTACATTATTGTTTTGCCGTTGACAAATAAAAATAAAAAAGCAGAGTAAAAAGTATGAAAAAAGTATTAAAAGAAGTCACATTTTGTCTCAAAAAGTCCCATTTT
>CAZBIT010000371.1:0-3269 GCA_964491835.1 uncultured bacterium | reverse complement strand
TAAAGATGAATATCAGGGAGTAGATATTCAGTTTATGAAATTTAATATAACGGATACTTGGTGGGAAAATAGTCATCCATTCAGTTTTGGTGTTCGTAATAAGGAAATGAATTTAAATAATTTTAACATTCAATCGAAGTATGCCAACGTTTCTACAGATTTTCAGATTTTAAATAATTCTGAAATAAAGGGAGTGGTAAAAATAAATTGTCCGGATATATCATTATTGAATTACTTTATTACTGGTGATACGTTATTTAATGGGGAATTAGAATTTGATACTGAAATATTTGGTTCAGTTACTAAACCGGGATTTTCAAGCAATATGAATTTATCAAATTTTCGTTATGGTGAAATAAAAGTTGATACGATTAATGGTAATGCGGACATTAATGAGAATTTCTTAAATTTCAATGTTCGTAGCGTTGGTCCGGACTCTGCAACGGCAACTTTTTCTGGAAACTATGATTTAAGAAATGATTCTTCAATTATAAAGCAGATAGAGAACTTTCGTAATTGTTCTATGAAAATTTATGTAAATAATTTACCAATTGAAGGATTGGGTCGTTTTATAACTGGAGTGAGTGAATTAAAAGGGTATGTTTCATCAACTATTGTATATGAAAATAGTGGAGGTAAAAATTCAGTTTCTGGATATGCTCATTTAAAAGATGGGCAAATATTTATAAATGATATGGGGGAGAATTTTGGGAATATTGAAGCAGAAGCAGTATTAAGTGATACTGTATTGACGATAAAATCACTAAAAGCGAATTCAACTACTGGGAAAATTGATGTTAATGGAGCGATGATTTTAAAAGGTCTGATTCCACAAAAGTTCAAAGCTTCTTTGTTGGCAAATGACCTGACCGTTTTATCAAATCCGCAACTTACAGTAATATCTGACGTTCAGTCGGAAGTAAATGGTGATATTCTGGAAAAAAAGTTAAGTGGTTCAGTTACCATTAAAGATACAGACATTCAAATTCGTTCGGTGCAGGGAAAACAGAATGTTGAGGTTATTCGGATAGACACTTTACAGAGGGAAATATCAAAAATTAAAAATCCCTGGCAGTTTAATATTACTCTAAATCTTGGTAATAATGTATGGGCAAGAGGTGCCGGTGTTAATTCACAGGTTACAGGAACAATCGACGTTCAAAGTAATGGGGAAAACGTTTTATTATTTGGTCCGCTCAATATTCAACGCGGGTTTTATGAATTTTATGGAAAACAGTTTAAATTAACAAAGGGAAGTATAGTTTTTCAAGGTTCTAATCCACCTGACCCACAAGTTGACATTATTGGGGAGTATAGTCTTAGAGATATTAAAATAGACATTTCTATAACAGGAAATTCTAAAAATTTGTCAATTAAATTGACAAGTAATCCGCAGATGGAAGAGAACGATATTATCTCCTACCTTACATTTGGAAAACCTTACTCTGTATTGTCAGGAGGGCAACAACGTTCAATAGAGAAATACTCTTCTAATACGGCACAGGCAGCGTCTTTTGCCTTAGGGCTTATTGGTAGTAATCTGGCAAAGGCAATTGGAAAAGAACTTGAACTTGACGTAGTAAACGTTCGTGGAGGGATGAGTGATTTTTCGCTTGAAGTGGGAAAATACATAAGTGAGAACGTTTTTCTTTATTACACCCATCAAGTAGGAAACGTAGGAAATAAACGACTTGTTGTGGAGTATCAAGTTTCAGACCGTCTTATCCTTCAAGCAGAAAAGGGTGAAGCAACTCAGGGTGAAATAAATCTTCTATATATATTAAGGTGGTGATTGATTGAAAAGTGTTTTAAATTAATTAAAAATTTATTAAATTGTGTTGTTTGAAAATTCGGAAAGGTGTCCGAGTGGTTTAAGGAGCACGCTTGGAAAGCGTGTGAGGATAAAACCTCCGGGGGTTCGAATCCCCCCCTTTCCGCTAATGGGGAAATTTTACGGTTGGCTTGAGCTTCATTTTTGATAGAATTAGCTCGGGAAACATTACTGCACTGGATAAATCCATATCCATTTTATCGAGAAACTCAAACACAATGTTAAAAATAGAACTCGAAGATTTAGGCTACAACGCATTTTTTGAATCTAACAGAAAAGTCTTGGGATTAACGGATTATTTGGTTGTTAGAGTTATTGCTGAATATAAAGAAGCATATAGAGTAAAAGGTGTAAACGGCGAATATTTGGCGAAAATAACAGGAAAACAGATATTCAATTCCACAAAAAGAGAAGACTATCCTGCTGTGGGAGATTGGGTGGCTATAACCGAACTTGATAAAGAAATGGCGGTTATTCACAAGATTCTGCCGAGAAAGACAATACTTAGGAAAAAATATAGCGACAAGCAAGAAATTCAAGTCATTGCTGCAAACGTTGATATTGTATTCATTATTGAATCAGTGGATAGAGATTATAATCTCAATCGTTTTGAAAGATATTTTGTTTTAGCGAACGAAGGAAATATTAAGCCGACTATCATATTAAATAAAATTGATTTGATTTCAGAAGCAGAATTGAACTCAAAAATAGACCAAATAAAAAACAGGTTTAATGATATTGATATCATTCCAACGAGTACGATTACTGAACAGGGATTAGGCGAATTACTGAGTTATATGACAAAAGGGACAACTTATTGCTTTCTTGGTTCGTCCGGCGTAGGGAAATCATCTTTAATAAACAAATTACTCGGAAGAGACGCTATTAAAATAAGGGAGATAAGCAACTCTACTGGTAAAGGCAGGCACACTACCACGGGAAGAGAAATGTATTTTTTGGAAAATGGCGGGATCGTAATTGATAATCCGGGAATGAGAGAAGTTGGGATAGCAGATGCAAGTTCTGGTATAGAGGATGTATTTGGAGAAATAACAATCTTGTCAAAACGTTGTAAATACATTGATTGCACTCATACACACGAACCCGGCTGTGCTATATTGAAAGCCGTTGAAACCCAAAAGTTAGATGAGAATAAGTATTTGAATTATGTTAAATTAAAAAAAGAAGCTGAATATTATGAGATGACGGAGCTTGATAAAAGAAGAAAAGATCGTAGATTCGGAAAATTTGTGAAAAAAGCGTTGAAACAATTAAAGAAATACGAGCTTTGATTATTGGATTAAGAATTTACCGCCAAAGAGCAAAATCTGTAAGATTATGTTAATCCCGCATAGCGGGACGAAAAACTTGAAATTGTCCTTTTCTTTTTTTCTAAATATAATTCTTGCCATTCCTCATTTTATTTGTTATCGTATTA
>CAZBIT010000370.1:0-3285 GCA_964491835.1 uncultured bacterium | reverse complement strand
AGAGATAGAATATTCTTTTGGTTCGACTTGCCACGGTGCAGGAAGATTAATGAGCAGGCACAAGGCAATTAAAATTACACAGGGGAGGGCAATAGAACGTGAACTTGAAGACAAGGGAATTTTTGTGAAAAGCAGAGGAAGAGAAACGTTGCGTGAAGAATTTCCGGAAGCATATAAGGATGTCAGGGACGTTGTTGAAGTTGTGCATAATGCTGGACTTTCTGAAAAAATCGCTCAATTAATACCAATCGGAGTAGTGAAAGGATGAAAAGTATATCAATCAAAAGATTTAATTCTTTAATTTCTAATTTGAAAAGAAAAAAAATAGCGGTTGTTGGTGATTTGATGGTTGACCGTTATTTTTGGGGTAAGGTTTCTCGTATATCGCCAGAAGCACCCGTTCCCATTGTCGATATAGAACGTGAATTTTCGCAGTTAGGTGGGGCGGCGAACGTTGGGAATAATATTAAATTTCTTGGTGGTGAGCCATTTCTTATCGGTGTAATTGGAGATGATAATACGGGCACCCTTCTTTTGGAATTACTGAAATCAACTGGATTTAGTGTGGATGGCATTGTCGTTGACCCATCGAGACCAACAACGATTAAAACCAGAGTTATTGCCGATAATCAGCATGTTGTAAGAACGGACAGAGAATCACGTGAAGAAATTAACGATGCAATCGAGAAAAAAATAATCAAAATAATTAAAGAAAAAATTTCAGAATTTGATGGAATTATTTTGGAGGATTATAATAAAGGAGTCCTGAAAAGGGGAGTTATTCATAAGACCATTTCTGTTGCAAACGATATTGGAATTCCAGTGACCGTTGACCCAAAGTTTGATAATTTCTTTGAGTACAAAAAGGCAACGGTGTTTAAACCGAATCAGCGTGAAGTTGAAATAAAACTTGGCTTTCAATTTACGGATGATGTTAAACTAATTGAAGCAGGTAAAATTTTATTAGAAAAGATTGAATGTGAGAATATATTGATAACGCGCGGCGAAAAGGGTATGACCCTCTTTAAAAACAATGGTGAATACATAAACGTCCCAACAAGGGCAAAGGTAATACATGATGTTTCCGGAGCAGGTGATACCGTGATAGCAACTTTAACGGCAGTATTAGTGGCTGGCGGTGATGTTGAAGAAGCGGCAACCATTGCTAATTATGCCGCAGGAATAGTATGTGGTGAGGTTGGTGTGGTGCCAATCGAACTTAAAAAATTGAGAGAGGTTTTTGCAAATAACAAGTAATGAGAAAGATTTTTAATATTGATGAACTAATAAAGTTCAGACAAAAAGTCCAGAGTGAAGGGAAAAGGGTCGTCTTTACCAATGGCTGTTTTGATATTCTTCATCGTGGGCATATAGAACTTCTAAAAAAGGCAAAAGAATTTGGGGATATATTAATAATTGGATTGAACAGCGATTTTTCTGTAAAAAGGATTAAGGGGGAAGAAAGACCAATTTTAAATGAAGATGACCGTGCATATATCCTTGGGGCTTTGGAATGCGTTGACGCAGTTTGCTTGTTCGATGAAGAAACTCCGGGTAGGATTATTGAACAGTTAAAACCCGATGTTTTGGTAAAAGGGGGAGATTATGAAATTGATGAAATCGTGGGAAGAGAAACTGTCAAGAATTATGGAGGTGAAGTTGTTACTATTTCTCTTGTAGAGGGAAAATCAACTAAGGGAATTATTGAAAAAATCATTAAATTATATTGTAAATAGTGAGCATATTTAGAAATAGAATTTTAAAAAAACTTTTTGTTATTTTTATATTTTTTGTAATTATTACATTTCTTTTCATATTTATTGACTTATACAGTTTCCGCTATACCAAACCAGATATTAAAATTCCAGAAGACAAATTACACGATTATACTGGATTAATTCACATTCATACAAAATATTCAGATGGAAGTGGGACGCCTGAAGAAATAGCAAGAATTGCCCATAATCTTGGAATTGATTTTATTCTGATTTCTGACCATAATACAATTCAATCTTTAATCGATGGAAAAGAAGGATATTCAAACAATGTTCTTGTGATGATTGGAAATGAAATTTCTTCCGAAATTGGACATTACCTTGTTTATAGTCCGTCTTTGGACTTTAAATATTCCGATTTTAGTAATTTACTCAGTCGTTTTAAAGAGAATAAATTACAGGATTTTTATGCTGTATTTTGTCATCCCTTCCATCCCAAGACACCCATAAAAGATTGGAATTATTATGGATTTGATGCTTTGGAGATATTTAATGGGGATTCCCAATGGAGAGATGACAGTTTATTTGAAATTTTTGAGGTTCTTGTTGGGTCTATAATATATAAAAATCCGCTAAATAAGTTAGTTGACCGTCCTGAAAAGGATATAAAAAAATGGTGTGAACTATTTAAAAGCAGAAAAATATTTCAAATTGGTTCCGTTGATGCACATTCAAATATTAAAATTTTTTCTAATTTCGCAATTAAATTCCCAGGTTATGATGCAACGTTAAGATTTGTAAAGACCCATATAGTAACGGAGGAGAGATTATCAGGTTTTATAAAAGAAGATAAATATATAATCTTTGATTGTCTAAAAAAAGGAAGATGTTATACAGAACTTGGAAATTTTTCTGACCCGAGCGGATTTATGTTTAGAGGGATAAGTGATTATGATACCGTATATAGTGGCGAAGAAATTAAAGGTGAAACGATGTTTTCTATAATTGTTCCTGACACTGCTGATATAATTATAAAGTTATATAACAATGATGAAATTGTTTGCTCATCTGAAAATTACAAATTGGAATACACAACGGCCAAACAGGGAGAATACTGGGTAGAAGTCATTCAGGTCAGGAAAAGATTACCATTTTTTCAAAAAAATGAAATTTCATGGATAATATCAAATCCAATTTTTCTTTTAAAAAATTGAACACAATGACTTGTTTTAGGTAAAAAAATTGTTTAAATTATATTAATAGACAATTTTTTTTAAGATGTTAAATATTAAAAATTTCAATAAACTTTTTAAATGTCAGGATTTCAACTAATATCAAAATATAAACCACTTGGTGACCAGCCAAATGCAATTCGTGAACTTACTGAAGGAATTGTAAGAGGGGATAAATATCAAACCTTATTGGGCGTTACGGGTTCAGGTAAGACCTTTACGATGGCAAATATTATTCAGAACGTTCAAAAGCCAACTTTGGTAATTTCTCACAACAAGACACTCGCGGCTCATTTATATTGAGAATTTAAAGGACTTTTCCCTAATAATGCTGTCGA
>CAZBIT010000369.1:0-3308 GCA_964491835.1 uncultured bacterium | reverse complement strand
ACCAATAATTCCTGAGATACTTCCCGTTTTAATAGAATCAATACCCAAAGAGGGACCAACAGTTCTTTCTTCGATGATGCCAACTGGTGCAGGAAGTGCACCTGCACGAAGAACAATTGATAGGTCTTTGGCTTCATTCATATCTCTCATACCTTCAATAACGGATTCTCCACTTGGTATTTTAGACCTGACTACTGGTGCGGACATTACTTTGTTATCCATAACTATTGCAATTCTATTACCAATGTTTGCACCTGTTACTCTTGACCAAACTTTTGAACCGTCATTATTCATAGTCATTGTGACTTCTGGTTTTCCTGCTGTGGCAGGATTATATCCACCTCCAATTCTAATATTAGCATTCGTTATAACAGACCCAGTTAGTTCTGGTTCTTTCTTTACTAAATAAAGTTCATAATAATTCATATTCCCTGCGAACGTAGGTTCATTAGACCATAAGAATTCGGAATCTTTTGGTATTAGTTTTTGTATTTCTTGTAAAAAAAGCAACTGCTTTACGGCGTTTAGATTGCTTTCAGGAACGCCAATTTCGCCACCGGCCGCACGCAAATCTCCAAACAATGCATAGAAAGGATTTTCCGCAAAAGTTTGTTTGTCGATTATTAAAGATTCAACCGATACACTTTCTAAAGAAGTATCAGATATGTCTCTTTCGCCAAAAAGGTTTGCAAGGCTGATGATGCTATCTTGACGAACAGTTTGGCTTTTATTGGCAATTTGTGCAGAATCAATTTCTGATTTTTTAACAATTGAATCAGGTGTGACTCCAGCGATTTTATCCCTTTTAAATTTGAGATAATCGTTAATTCTCTTTAATGTGGTATTCGTAGTTTCGTCATCTTTCAACAATTTGAATTCTAATAAAGCGGTTTTTCCAATTAATTCTTTTGCTCTTTCAATGTCTTGAATTCCAGGAAGTTCTATTATGATTCTTTTACGACCGATTTTTTGTATGTTTGGTTCTGCCACTCCAAATTGGTCAATTCTATTTCTGAGAATTTCAAGCGTCTTGTCTATTCCATCTTCTGCTTCTTGCTGTAAATATTCTCTTATTGTTTTATTACCTCTTCTATCTGTTCTATAATATCGGTTAAAGTTGATTTGTTCTTGTTGTGCGAGATTATCGAGTAAATTATAAAAATCCTCGTCGGGATTATTTGTTTCGGTTGTTCTAAGTTTTTCTACAAATTGATTAAACTTTTCATCCTTATTTACCGCCATTTGTTCAAAAAGATTAATCAGGTCAACTTCGAGGACGAGATACATACCTCCTTGAAGGTCGAGTCCTCTTTTAATAACCTTTTGTTGAAGGTTTTTCAATTTCCCTTGGAGTAAAAGGTCGTTTTTTTTGTTTGAATCCATTGTTTCAAATCGTATGGTAGGATATAAATAGTATAGAGAGAAAATTGCTGATATTATAACCACTGCCCATTTTAGTTTATTTTTTCTCCGCATTCTATGCTAACCTCCTTGAGAAATTCAAGAATATTATGAAACTTTGTTAAATTTATACATATAAATATATTAAAATACATTCAAATTAAAAATACGAAAATCATAATGTTAAGTTTAATTCAGTACATAAATGAGATTTTTAATTAATTTAAATAATAAATACTTTTAAGTCAAGTTTATAAATTTTCTTGCTGTCTTAAGTTTATATTTAATAAATATAAGAATTAAGATATTTTGCTTCCTGTATCAATATCCTTATCAGTTGTTAGTAAAACTAATTTTTCACCCGACGTTGCAGCTAATAACATTCCCTCTGATTTTTCCCCCATAAGTGTTGTAGGTTTTAGATTTGCCACTATAATGATTCTTTTCCCTATTATTTCTTCTGGTTCGTAATGTTGAGCAATTCCTGCAATTATTTGCCTTTTCTTATCGCCATCGTCGACTTCGAGTTTTAATAGTTTTTTTGCACCTTTGACTTTTTCACAATGAATAATAGTAGCTGTTCTTAAGTCGATTTTTTTGAACACCGAAATATCAATCAAATTTTCTTCCTTTTTTTCCGGTCTAATCTGAGCATTTATTTTTTTCAACTTTTCTATTTCAGGTTCTATTTCAGAATCTTCTATTTTTCTAAATAATATTTCTGATTCGCCCAAAGTGTGTTCTGGAATAAGTTTATCTTGGAGAATGTTATCCCATATTATCGAGTTTATTTTATTATTCACATTAAGGACTTTCAGAATTTTTTCAGAAGTAAATGGCAAAAAGGGATACATAAGTATTGCGAGTGAACCAGTAATTTGAATACTGACATATATTGTCGTTCTGCAACGTTCAATGTTATCTTTGACTGTTTTCCAAGGTTCTTCGTCATTGAAATATTTGTTTGCGGATCTTGCAACGTTCATAAATTGTTTGATGGCGTTTCTCAACTGAAACTGGTCGATTGAGTCACCGATGATTTTAAAGGCATTTTTTGCATTTTCTAACATTTCACTGTCGCTTTCGGTTAAGTTCGCTGGTTCAGGTATTTTGTTATCAAAATACTTTTGTACAAATATGAGCGTTCTATTGATGAAATTTCCGAGTATGTCAGCGAGTTCAAAGTTATTACGTGCCTGAAAATCTTTCCATGAAAAATCAGAATCTTTCGTTTCCGGTAGTATGGATGCAAGACAATATCTTAAAGGGTCAGGTGGGAATTTTTCGAGATAATCGTTTAACCATACCGCATAATTTTTACTCGTTGAGAGTTTATTTCCTTCAAGATTAAGAAATTCGTTTGCCGGAACGTTCTCAGGGAGCACAAATTCTCCATATCCCATCAGCATTGCAGGAAATAAAAGAGCGTGAAAAACAATATTGTCTTTTCCTATAAAATGTATAAGTTTAGTGTTTTTATCTAACCAATATTTTTTCCAGAGTTCTGGATTACCTTTTTTTTGTGCCCATTCCTTTGTTGAAGAAATATACCCGATAGGAGCATCAAACCAAACGTACAGAACCTTTCCTTTTGCATCTTCGAGTGGAACTGGAACTCCCCACTCGAGGTCTCTTGTGACTGCACGGTCGAGCAAACCTTCTTTAAACCATCCATTACAAAAATTTGATACATTTTCCTTCCAATTCTTTTTAGAATTAATCCAGTTTCTTAGCGTATCCTGAAATTCGCTGAACTTAAAAAACCAGTGTTTCGTTTCTTTGATTTCGGGCGTTTTTCCACACAGTTTGCATTTTGGTTCGATAAGCATTGTAGGTTCTAACCACTTTCCGCATGTTTCGCATTGGTCACCTCTTGCCCCGGGAGTTTTACAGTTGGGGCATATCCC
>CAZBIT010000368.1:0-3311 GCA_964491835.1 uncultured bacterium | reverse complement strand
GAGAGATGGTACACAAGGAGAGGGTGTTTCATTTTCGTCGGCGGATAAGATAAAGATTGCTCAACGTCTTGATAAGTTTGGTGTAAAATATATTGAAGGTGGCTGGCCCGGGTCAAATCCCAAAGATATGGATTTTTTCAAACAAATAAGAAACATTCCACTTAGAACTGCAAAAATCGCTGCCTTTGGTAGCACAAGAAAAGGTAATGTCAACGTAGAAGACGACTTTAATATTAAAGCACTTATTGATTCCAAGACGCAGGTCGTTACGATTTTTGGAAAGTCCTGGGACTTTCACGTTAAAGATGCTTTGAAAGTTCCTTTGGAAGAAAATCTCAATATGATTTATGATTCTATAGCATATTTGAAATCTCAAGGAAAGTTTGTGATATATGATGCGGAGCATTACTTTGATGGGTTTAGGGCGAATAAGGATTATGCTTTGAAGACAGTAGAGATGGCAAAAAACGCTGGTGCAGAAGTGATTGTCTTGTGTGATACCAATGGTGGGACAATTACAAGTGAAATTACAAGTATAATTAAAGTAACAATGTCTTTAATTAAGGCGAATTATGGCATACACACTCATAATGATTCCGGACTTGCGGTTGCTAATTCGATAACTGCGGTTGAATTGGGATGCACGCATGTTCAGGGAACCATAAATGGATTTGGTGAAAGGTGCGGTAATGCAAATTTATGTTCGATAATTCCAATTATTCAACTAAAGTTGGGAATTAAGTGTGTGTCGGATAAAAATCTGAAAATGCTAAGTGATGTTTCGTATTTTGTAAGTGAAGTAGCGAATGTTATCCCAACAAAAAATGACCCGTTCGTGGGTGACAGTGCGTTTGCGCATAAGGCAGGAATACACGTTGACGCAATGATGAAAAATATTAAAACTTACGAGCATATATCACCTGAACTTGTTGGAAATAAAAGGAGAGTCCTGCTTTCGGACCTTTCAGGGAAGAGCAATATTAAATTTAAAACTACTGAGATGGAACTTAAGGATGTAGAACCTTCACATTTAAAGGAAATTGCTGATGAAATAAAGAATTTAGAATATCAAGGATACCTTTACGAAGATGCTGAAGGTTCTTTTGAACTATTGGTAAGGAAAAAGCAAGGCAAATTAGAGGAATTTTTTGAACTGGAAGGATTTAGGGTTATAATTGAGAAAAGACCCAATAAAGAACCATACAGCGAAGCAACAATAAAATTAAGAGTAAAAGGTGTTACAGAACACACTGCGGCAGAAGGGGATGGTCCTGTAAATGCGCTTGATAATGCTCTACGCAAAGCATTAGAGAAATTTTATCCGAATCTTAAAAAGATGCAACTTACGGATTACAAGGTTAGAGTATTGGAAGGAAAAGAGGGCACAAAAGCGAAGGTTAGGGTTTTAATTGAATCCGCAAATAGGCATCAAACCTGGGGAACTGTTGGCGTGTCTGAAAATATTATTCAGGCAAGTTGGGAAGCGCTTGTTGATAGTATAAATTATCATTTATTGAAGGACAAGGAATCAAAAAAAGTAAATAATGATGAAAATGCTTAAATTATAATGTAGGTAAAAAATATATATTATTGTAGAGACGCATGCAATGCGTCTCTATTATATATCCAAACATTCAAGTAATTAAAATTTTTTCCTAATGGAAAAGAAAGTCATTGGAATAGTGGGCGGTATGGGAACACTTGCAACCGCCCATTTTTTTAATGTTCTTGTGGAAAAAGTAAAAGCAGAAAAGGACCAAGATTTTCCGCGAATAATAATTGATAATAATCCTAATATTCCCGACAGAACCACAGCAATCATTGGAAAAGGTAATAGCCCAGTTGAAGAAATTGTCAAAACTCTGAAAAATCTTCAAAATGCAGGTGTAAAGTTAATCGCGATGCCTTGCATTTCTGCTCATTATTATTTCGATGAGATTACACGTCATTGTGATGTTCAAATGATTAATATGATTGAGGAAACGTATAAGGTTTATTCAAAAGAAATTTATGGGAAAAAGGTGGGGCTTCTTGCTACTACTGGGACGGTTAAAGCAAAAACTTTCCTTCGATTTTTCCCTGAAGAAAAAGTTTTTGTCCCGGATAATTACATTCAGGAAAATATGGTTATGGAGGCGATTTATGGTGAGAAAGGAATAAAGGTCGGTGGATTGAGTTATCCAAAAAAATTACTCATTCAATCCGCAGAAAAACTGATTAATCAAGGCGCAGAGGTGATTATTGCTGGATGCACAGAAGTTTCAGTAATATTAAAGGATGATGACCTTCCAGTGTATTATCTCGACCCAATTGTTATTCTTGCCAAGTCAACCATTCTTAAAGCCGGCTATCAATTAAAATAAATTTGAACACTTTGTTTTTTGAAATCAATTTTAATTATCTATGTGTCTTTCTGATTTTTTATGATTATTGAACTATTTTAGATAATTTATTTTAGAAATAATTTTAATTCGTGATTTTTTTTCTAATTCAATCTTGAAAGAACTCTACCTTTGTTCTCTTTGGAATTATAGTAAAGAATTTTTATTACTCAGGTTTGGTTCCAAAATAGATGTAATAATCTTCAAGAGAATTAATGCCAATTATAGCCCCCCTATCGTTCGTTTCTAATTTAAAAACCTTTTCTTCATTTTTATAAATTACATACCTTGCTCCTTTATCTTCTGGTGCATTAAGGAGTTCATCAAATAATGAGCGGTCGAATAATACGGGATGCCCATTTTGTCCCTGATAAACTGGAACAATAATCGGGTATTTATTTTTTTTATATTCTTCCACGATTTTATTAGTAAGTTCCTCTGTTATAAAAGGATTGTCAACCAGACAGACAAGAATTGCTTCTGTTTCTTCTGGAGTATTTTTTATAGCAGTAATTAATGATGATAATTGTCCCTTTTTGTAATCTTTATTTATGACAATATGTATTCCAGAAAGGTCGACCGAATTTTTAATTTTTTCTGCTTCTGCTCCAAGAACGACCGTAATCCTATCAACATTTGACAATTGAAGAATTGAAATAATTTGTTCAATAAATGTTTTATCATTAAATTTTAAAAGTGGTTTAAGTTTTCCCATCCTTTTTGATTCACCTGCGGATAAAATTATTGCATTTATCATATTTTCTCCAAATAATATTTATATTTATGTATATTATTAAGTATTTATATATATGATATATGTGAATTCCCGTTTTCACAGGAACGATATTCAGAGTTATTAAAAATATTCAAATAAGTAAAATAGATAAATTTTAAATTATAGGGAATAATTTAAAGATGAAAATAACTATT
>CAZBIT010000367.1:0-3317 GCA_964491835.1 uncultured bacterium | reverse complement strand
GTATAACTCCACTTCAGGGCATCATTATAAATTATATAATATATGTTGGACCATCCCCACCATTTAGAGTCCCTATAGGCACGAACCTTATAATAATATGTCCCATAAGATTTTCCAGTAATTGAATTTGAATTGCTCGAAATATTATTATCAAGTGTTGACCATTCCACTTTATAACCGTTATTAATTGTAAAATCATCTACAAAAAAACCTACATAATTATATTCAGAACCATCATAATAGCTCGTTCCTCCTATGTAATGAATTATGAAGCGAATAAATATCATTTTCCCTACATAACCAGATAGGTTAATGCCACTTTCAAAATTCCATGATTGATTTTGTTGTGTGTAAGTTTTTAATGTACCCCACACTATTCCATCAGTAGAAACTTGAAAATGAGCTTCAGCATAATCCACTCCACCACATTCAAACATATTAGTCTTCCATTTATATGTAATTGATGTTAAATCACTAATATAAAAACTTTTATTTAAGGTAATTTTGTGTGTGTTAAAAATTGTTGCTGGGGACAAATAACCTCTAAAAGATTTACCTCCTGAGAAATATTGAGTTGTATTAGATTCCCAGTTACCATTAATGGTCCAGTTATCTGTTCCACTTTCAGCCCCATCAGAAAATGAAGTAGTTGAACTTGATAATATACCCTCCATCAATTCATATTTGACAGCATTTAATTTTTCAGAAACGTCCCAGGACACTGTATAATTTCCAGATGTAACTGAATTTCCCGGGCTACTAAACATAGGATTTGGAACTATATCCAATACCACTCCAGTTACTTCAGTAAATGTATATTCACCTGCTTTTATAGAATCAGCAATAGGAGGAGGGAGTTTATACCAGGCGTCATTATTACCACTCCACCCAAAATTTAAATGATACAAAGTGTCAATTGTATCATTTTGAACTCCATCAAGAACTATTGCATGTCCCCCTGGACTCTCTCCCCAAATAGATAATAAAACAGGTTTTAGGGAAGTAATATTTGAATATAAACGTTGTTCATAATTATTAGAACTGCTGCTATACACATATTCACCTGTTGTCCTGAAGTAATTATTAAAAGATTCAGCAACTTTATAACTATTTGCTGATGATCCAGTTGCTATGTCTCCGTAATCCATATCTACAGAAATGCCAACATGAGAAACCAACAATCCGACAGCTTCTTTCTGAACTTGTGTAGAACTATCACTATAGCTATTAAGCATTTTGCTCCATGAATAAATCGTGTTTCCAAAGTAAGCAGAAAGTATACCTACATTATCTTCAATATACGAATGCGAGCCAGTTCCTCTTGGAGGCCAGTTATAATACTTTAAAATTTGAGCTGCGGCAGTTGCTACACAACCGCAAACCCAATGATTAGGAGTATAAATATTAAATACATTCCCTGATTGATCCCAAGTTGTGGTAACAAATGGTCCGACTTCTAAATCCCAAAGAGGACCAGTTGATTTTCTTAAAATATATTTTTTATTTTCAAAATCTGTCTGTAATTTGTTCCAAGTTGATTGAGCTTCACTCATATAATGCTCTGGCAGATAACCATTCTCTATGGCTCTCAATCTGTTTGATATGTCCAGTTTAAGAAAGTATAATAAAATATTCTGGTCTATTGGAGTTGGGTCAAAATCTGAAGTTTTTGAATATCCAATTATTGGATCGATATTTATATTTGGCGAGACAATAATAAAACCTTTTGGTTCGAGTTCGATTACATAAGCCAAAGTTGTAACATTGAACTCATCTTTTATTTCGATAATACCTTCTAGAAAATTATCAGGTGCATAGATAGAATATACCACAGGTTTTTGCAATGTCAAAGTTTCAGAAGAAACTAAATATGGTGACCATGCAATTGCAACTTTTTTCGCAATTTCCCGATTAATTTCCTGTGCCCTCAATTCATTACAAACTGTAATAAGCAAAGACAAAGTTATTAAAATTTTAAATGAGATTTTAGTAAAATTCATAAAGTCACCTAATTATATAATTATTGATAAATTTGTTCGAAACTAAAAATTACTAAAAAAAATATCTTTTTCACTATTTATAATTAGCTTAATCCATCTTTCACAGCCTTTATCCAATGGAATATCAATCCCTTCTATTTTTGCTCTTATAAAAATCATTCTTGGCGGTTTAACATTGTTATTAAAAATTTTTTTAAATATTGCAGAATTATCTTTACCAACTGTCCACACTTCTAAAAAATTCGTTTTAGTAGAGTCGTGTATTCTGAATTTTTCATAGGGTAATTGAGGATAATGTCTTTTATCAAAAACATTTATAAAATCAACATAACTTCTAACCTTGACTTCTTTATCTTCACATAACAATTTTTCATTGCATTTACCCGGTAAATTACACAATAATATTAACTCAGGAATCGTAATATAATCTTTTAATGAGTCCTCATAAAAATTAGATTTATTAGAATTTTCAGTTAAATAAGATGATGTTTTATAAATAATTTTGTCACTAATTTTCTGCTCCTTAAGTTTTAAAAGAACAATTACAATTATAAACAAAATTATTAAAATTATAAGCATTTTTTTTCGATAAATCATTATTTTTACTGTTTTTTTAAAATGTAATTTTGATACTTAGAATTAAATTATTGTTTCTCTTGAAAATTTATATAATAATTTTATAAAAAACAAAAGAGATCAAAATGAACGAACGAAAGAAATATATTTCACAAGAAAAGTTTATACAATAGGCCGATTGAAATTAGTGGGAGAAATATTATTATTCATATTATCAATATTTAATTCCCAGAGAATAATGGGTATTTTTAATGTTGACGTTTATTCACGGAACAGTCCCGCTTAGCGGGACTGTTCCCTATGTTTTCATTGAAAATAATAATTCCACGAATATTGTTTTGCATTATAAATTAAATTTATAATCTTATAATAGAAATGTCAATGAAAATTTTATTTTTTTTATTAGTATGATTCTTAGTCACAATTAAAAAACCGAATGGGATGGATGATACAGATTAAAATAGATAAGAGAGAGATTTTAGGAACAGTCGTGCCTGTTCCCTACTCGAGATGACAGAAAAGAAAAAGGAATAGATTCCCGTTTGCACGGGAATGACAAAGAAAAAAGGAGAATGACAATAATTCAGGTCGTTGGTTGAAATAAGATTGCCATCCCGCAGATAGCGAGACAGGCTGTCTCAAAGGAACGAGACTCGTCACAAAGGATCCGCTTTTGGCGGACAATGACAAAACGTTAGGGAATGACAATAATTCAAAAGATTGTGTGACATATTTTGAGGG